>JAJDCC010000161.1 GCA_029261015.1 Candidatus Omnitrophota bacterium
GAACAGTTTTTTGTCAAGGAAACGGCCGTAACCTTTAAGCGCGATGTAGAAAAAACTCAAAATGGCTGCGGCAAGCAAAGCAGCGTTCATGTATATGGTGTTCCTACTGTTCCTGCGGACGTGATGCAATCATGGTGGGGGTCGGTTGAATCTGTTTGGCCACTTGAATCAAATCGTCTCCAGTGATTTTTCTATCAGGAAAGGCGAGTGCGATCGCTTCAGGTAATAGCCTTGTCCTTAAGTCTGAAAAAGTGAGACCGATTCTTTTTCGGGATTCATCCGGACCTGTGAGTGCTACCAACTCTTTCATGTGTTCCTCACTGAGACCGATACCAGCCAGTTCTTTTTCGAGTAACTCTCTGCGTTCGGCATCATTGGGGCGCTCAAAGTATTCAATGCGCAGCGCACGGCGCATGATAGCCGGATCAATGACTTGAATGCGGTTCGTGCACAGAATGACCATGATGCGGCCTTCAAATCGACGCAGGTCGTCAATTTTTTGAATGAGGGTGTTCACACCCACTTTGTCCTCATGGTGACTCCATAGGGTGTTGCGAGTGGCGGCTAGAGAATCGGCTTCATCCAAAACCAGAAACGAATATTTGTCATTGCCTGCTTCGCGCATCAAAGCAGTGAATGCTTTATTGAGAAAGAAGCTGGTCACACCGACACCGGTACCTCCGCGAACGCGAGTGCTTAATTTGAATAAACGGGCATGGGGTGCACCCATTTCACGGACAAGGGCGTCAGTAACGGCTTCTGCTGTTGCGGTTTTCCCAGTCCCAACATCCCCATGAAAGATCACAAGAGGATAGCGATCTTTTAACGTGTCGCAGACAGGAAGGGTTTGTTGATAAAATTGTTGGCTCCAAGCAGCTACGCCAACCGAGTCGACCATTAAGCGAAGATCATCCCGTAAACGCTCATAACGCGCTTTAAATCCAATCAGCTTGTTTCCTAGATCACGCACATGATCATCAGGCAAGCGTGTTTCAAACTCAAAAAGATCTGCGGTGGACATCATTCCGCCACCACCAGAGGAATCTGAACTGTTCTTTTGTCTAAGATCCATGCGAGTCCCTATAAGGCTGCTTGAGAATTGTGGTGCCAATGCCACGGTTCATAGGCGCTACTTGCTGTTTCTTGAGGGTAAGACAAAATGAATCCGAAATGATTAGCGTTTTGCATGAGCCACTTAAATTCGAGAGTGGCTTCAAAGGCTTCAGGATTGCCATCGCCATTGACCCCATCTACGGTAATGAAATCGATGGCTTGTTTGCGGATATCCCCATGTTCACTCGTGCCGGGTAGGGCGACAAAACGCCGAGTTTCTTCGATAGAGAAGTTGTGGTTTTTTAAATAATACACAAACAGATAGGCTTGATAGGCAGGGGATCGATGTCCTGATTAGACAAGTAATCGTTTACCAATGTCTGCTTGCATGGCCTGCATCATTTGTTCGTAGGCCATTAATGTGTGGGTCGGTAAATATTGGATACCTAAATCCAAATCGCCTTCGGCCGTTTTTAGTGTACGGGCCGGTATGGCAACTAATTTTGCAGCAGGAGGGGTGTCAAAGGTTTCAGCTGCACGTAAGCTGTCGATGAAGGCGCGTTGTTCTATATTGAGCGGAGCATATAGCGTTTCCCAGTCTAACAAGGCTGCGCGGCCTTCTTTTTTGGCTTGCTCAACAAAGGGCTCACACCGTGTGGTGATGCTTTTAGCCAGACGCACCTCAGAATCACTCAAGGGTTCACTGTAAGGGCTTTGAGCTGCGGCCAAATTCTGCACAGAGCCAATCAAACAAAGTCCCAGCACGACGGGTTTAAAGAGCTTTGCAAAATCAGTCTTCGTCATCATCTTCTACTACAGCATCACCTACATGAAGTTGTTTGCCTACTTTGCGCACCCAATCAGCGGCCATGTCTTTGCAGCCCAGGCCAAAGGATAAACCAAAGGCTAAACTAAAGCCGGAGAGAATGATCAAGAATACGGTGCCCACAAACTGTATTTGCAGTTGCTGCAGGGCTGCGACTGCTGAGAAAATAATCACAATGATTTGAGCCAATTGGCTGAGTAGATGTGACTGAACAATGCCTGCATTGCTAGCGGCTGTACGGATGGCAGCGGCTAAGAACACAGCAGCAAAGATGCCGATGATAAAGATAAACAAAGCCGCAATCACATTCGGCAAGAAAGAAACCACTTCTTGAAAGAGTTGCGCTGCTACAGTCAATTCAAGGGCATTAAACGTGACCATAACCACAGCGAGCATCACCAGCCAATAAAGAATGGCGCCAATCAGTTTGGACAGTTTTTTACGGATACCGCCTTTATAGAGCATCGCGGTGACTTGGGTTTGATCTGCCAGTTTATCAAGGCCTACCATTTTAAGGAGTTTGACAAAAATCCCTTCAATGGTGCGCGCAATAAGCCAGCCAATAATGAAGATGATCACAGCACCTATGAGGCGCGGCAAAAAAGACATCAGCTGAAAGGCAAAAGCTGAAACAGGTTGAACGATAACGTTTTCTAACCAGGTGGTGGCACTTTGTTCCATGAAATCCTCCTTGAAGTCCTACTCAGTATAGGTGTTTGTGCAGTTCTGTGCAAAACGAAAATGAGTTGGGAGCGGGTCGGTTTATTTGGTGCTGAACAAACTGTAAAAAGTACTCGCTACATCCCCTTTTGTCACAATGCCTAAGAGACGCTTTGGATCATCGGGGTCGACAACAGGAATGCGGTCGACTTGGTGCTGATGCATCAGTTCCATTGCTTTTTGTAAAGAATCATCAGGTGTGACTTTTGGAGGGTGCGTGCGCATGATGTCACGTACGTTAACGAGTAATCGGAATTCAGTATCGTGGTTTTCTAAAGCCTGATGGAGTTCTGCATAAGTTAAGAGTCCGACGATGTCGCCAAAACGGTTGACTACAGGGAAACCTGTGTGTGTGTCTTTTTCAATGATATGGAGCAAAGCCTCAAGGGAAAGGGTTTCTTTAATCGTTTCAACGCCTTCGGTCATGGCTTCGCGCACAAGAACACGAGCTAAGGTGGCATGGTCAATTTTAGGCTTGAGAGTGATGCCTTTTTTAATGAGGGGAAGTGTGTAGACATTTTCAGGGCGCAGAGCAGAGGAAGCCATGACGGCTATCACCACTCCTGTCATCACAGGCAAAATAATGCCATAGTCATAAGTCATTTCAAAGAGAATCAAAATAGCTGTCATGGGTGCATGAGTCATGGCGGCAAAGACGGCACCCATGCCCACTAAAGCATAAGCACCAGGAGAGGCAATATTAGGAAACATGGATCCCATGACACCGCCAAACCAACCCCCTAACATGGCGCCAATAGCAAGGCTGGGCATGAAAACACCCCCGGATCCTCCAGAGCCTAGAGAGAAACTGGTAGCGGCCATTTTGGCTAGGATTAAAACTCCGGCAAGCCAGACGGCCAATTTATTTTCTAAAGCAAGTTCCACAACCCCATGACTAGAGCCCATGACTTGTGGAAACCAAAAAGCGATGATTCCAACGAGCAATCCACCCAATGCAGGTTTTAACCAAGGGGTCATTTTGAGTTCTTCAAAAGCATCTTCGTATTTTTGCAAAAACCAGATGAAGATTTGCGCAGTCACCGCGGCTAAAACCCCTAACACAGCATAGAGGATGAGCTCAATCCCTTCGTGGAGATCATGGGAGGGGACAAAGAAATAAGATTCGTTGCCTGATAAACCACGAGACACAAATGAAGCAATAACAGAAGAAAGCACGACCATCGAAAAAGCTTGCGAAGTGAATTCCACTAAAATGACTTCGAGTGCAAAGAAAACGCCTGCTAAGGGGGCATTGAATGCTGCAGCAATCCCTGCGCCTGCACCGGCAGCGGCCATGGTTTTGATGTAGTTCTCTGGTAATCGGCGAAAGCGGCCAATAGTGGAACCAATACTTGCACCAATTTGCACAATCGGGCCTTCACGCCCAGCCGATCCACCACTCCCTAAGGTGAGGGCACTGGCAATGGCTTTAAGGAAACCGACGCGTGCGCGAATTTTGCCGCCCTGGCGATTGACAGCGTACATCACCTGAGGCACTCCGTCTCCTTTTGCCTCGGGGGCAAGAAAATGGGTTAAGGGGCCAACCAGGAGCCCTCCAACAGCAGGAGCAATGAAGAGCCATATGCGTGATTTCCAACTGACTTCGGTCCAATGTAAAGGATCGCCATTGAGGAAAAGAGATTGGACCAGACGAATCATGATTTCGAAAAGGAAGACCATCATGCCGGTTGAGAAACCAATGGCCAATGAAATCAACACCAAAGTTTTATTTTGAGAAGGTGAGAAAAGGCGCCTTAGGCGCGATACGGGTTCTTGAAAGTCTTCAGCATTCATAGTGGTTCAAGTATAGCTCATGCTATCGGTAACTTGCGGTGGCCGGGGAAGGTTTTTTGATAAAGTAAGTGATATTTCAGTATGACGAATGGCCTGCACTTTCATCGGTGCTGAAGACATAGGCTGGATCCATCACAGGAGCATAGCCTGAGGGTGCAGGGAAAGGAAAGGTGACCCCTTCATATAAGCCTGCGGCTGTGCGTACAAATCCGTAGTAGATTCCCTTGAATAAGCCCACCGTAAGGCCTGATGCAGGACCTTCTTCTTGTGAAGTCATGATCACCCGCTTAGGCAATTCGACCCAACCTGTGAATACATTCACTGCGCCGCGAATCAATTTATCGAATGCTTGGCCACCGTCATACTGGCCTCCGCTGGCGTGTGCGGATAGAGAACCTGATCCCAAAATACAAAGACCGATGATGAGTGCAAAGATGAGACGAAAACTGCGCATCACAAGTTCCTCCTTAAGTTTTTAGAATTCAGTTCACTCTAACAAGTTCAGGCTTAAAACACAAGTTGACTTGAAAGGGAAACGTCGTAGAATAGGCAACCATAATGACTACAGCCACAACACACGAACAACGAATAGTAAAATTCCTCTCCTCAAAGCAAGCTTATGCGCACCCTGTTGGTGAAATAGATCGGCGTGAGACCCATGTTTCGCATGTTTTCTTAGCGGGTGATTATGCGTACAAGATGAAAAAAGCCGTCAATTTCCCATTTCTTGTAGCCACAGAGTTGAGTCAGCGTGAGCATTTTTGCGAATTAGAACTGACTTTGAACCGTCGATTGGCGCCAGATATCTATTTAGACAAGGTGCCTATCGTTGAAACTCCTGAGGGTTTGCAAATTGGAGGCAAAGGCAAAACGGTTGAATGGGTCGTTAAGATGAACCGCTTGCCTGACGGCATGATGTTGGATCAGCTGATGGCCAAGAAGAAGGTTGTGCTTGAGGATATGCAGAACATGGCCGATCGTCTGATGCCTTTCTTCAAAAAAGCTGAGCGTGGTGCTGCGATTGATGCCTATGGAACGCCTGAGAAGGTGGCTGAGCTTGTGTTGGGTAATGTGGCCGAATGTGAGATGTTTTTGGGAACCCTGCTAGATGAAGCCGATAAACGGTTTATCGTGCAAGCATACAAACAGTTTTTGGTGTTGCATCAGGACACTCTAGCCAAGCGCGTCAATCAAAAACGCATCATTGATGGTCATGGCGATTTGCGTTGTGAAAATATTTGCATGACAGATCCGGTCAATATTTTTGATTGCGTTGAATTTCAACCGGCGTTTCGTTGTGGTGATGTCTTAAACGACTTGAGTTTTCTGGTGATGGATTTAGAGTTTCGCGGTCAGCCAGAATTGGGTGATGTGTTAGTAGAGCGATATCGTTCAGCATTTAAGGACACCAGCCTAGATAAAATGCTGCCTTTCTATAAATGTCATCGTTCTTTAGTGCGGGGTAAGGTGCGCGGGTTTGCTTGGGATCAGCTTAAAGACACGCCAGAAGGCAAACGCATCAAAACCCTTTCACGCAAACATTTCAAACTGGGGCGCCAGTATGCTGAGCAGTTTTCACAGCCTCGGTTGATTTTAGTCGGCGGTTTGATTGGTTCAGGAAAAAGCACTTTAGGTGGCAAGTTGGCGGATGCTTTTGGTGCGGAGTGGTTGCGCAGCGATGAGATTCGCATCAAAGAATTTGGGGAACACCGTAGTGATACGAATGGTTTTTCAAATGGTTTGTATGCTCCTCAAGTGTCTGACAAAGTGTATAAACGCATGATTAGCAAGGCCGAAAAAGCTTTGCGTGCGGGGCAAAGTGTGGTGTGTGATGCGACTTTCTCAAAAGTGGAAGGACGTGTCGCATTGCATGAGCTAGCGACGAAGCATGGAGCCAGTTTTCATTTCTTTGAATGCACAGTGCCCAAAGCCGTTGCGTTAGAGCGTATCGCAAAACGCGCAGCTGAGAAGTCGGATATTTCAGAGGCTAAGCCTGAGCATTATGATCGACTTAAAAAAGGCTATGAGCCGGTTGAAGAGTTTACCGCGGAGCAGTGGACAAAATTATCAGATAATCGAGCCGCAGAAGAAACCTATGCCGCAGCACTGCGCAAGCTCCGGAGGTTATGGGCCTGAGCTTGGTGTTTTGAACTTTTAAAGTTAATATAGCGATAAGTTAACGCAGAAGAGAGTGCGCTCTTTTCTGCGTTTTTGTCTCCTCACCCGGAAAATGACAGAAAACGTGTAGGAGTAACAATGCGCCGATTATTAATGGTATTGGCTGCGGCTTTATGCAGTGTCACATCAGTTGAGGCAGCTGTAGTGATCAATGAGGTCCTGGCTGCGCCAGGTAGCGATGCAAATCGTGACGGGAATTCTAGCACAACTCAAGATGAATACATCGAGTTGTACAACACGGGGACGACATCGGTAGATCTGACAGGCTGGAGCTTGCAAGACAAAGTACGCACACGACATGTGTTTGACACCCTGCAGATTCCACCCGGAGGTTATGTGGTGGTCTTTGGTGGTGGCGAGCCACAAGGCTTTGATAATGCAGCGATTGCATCAACCGGTAGTTTGGGATTGAACAACTCAGGCGATGAGGTGGTGTTATTAGATGCTGAAGATGTTGAGCAAGACCGTGTGATGTATGGTACTGAAGGGAAGCAGTCGATTGCTTTGGGGCGTTATCCTGAAGGTAATGGGCCCATGGCTTTGCATTCGGAGTTCGCTGATGCGGATTCATCGCCAGGTACTGCTGCAATGGAACAGGTAAGTCAGTTACCTGATGCAGGCACTGTAGATTCCTCTGATGAAGTGCCCCCTGTGCCTACAGAGGGTCCGGTGGCTGCTGTTCCTGAGCCTTCTAGTATGCTCTTATTGGGCTTAGGATCTGTGGGATTGGCTGGTCTAAAGAAAACCTTTCTCAGTTAAACAAGTGTGACAGGTACTGATGGTTCATTTTATTAGGCTTAAAAATTAGTACCTGTCGCTGTTTTATTGTATGATGGGCGCATGCGTAAAGTTTTTATAGCTCTAGCTGCGATAGTCGTTATCATTGCCGGGTTTATGATTGCCGGGCTGAATGGTTATATTCAAAATTACCGTCCCAAGCTAGTGCAACTCCTCAACGAAAAAACGCCCTACACCTGGCAAATTGGTGAACTCAATTTGCGGTGGGAAAAGGGATTGGTTTTAGATGCCCAGCACTTGCATGTGCAGGCAAAAGAAACAGATTTTTCGGTGTCTGCTCGCCTGGATCACTTGATTGCTCATTTGGACGCTAAAGCGTTACTGTCAAAAAAATTGCATGTAGTGAAATTGGTGCTAGAACAACCTGAAGTGCTTGTTGATCTCAAGCAAAGGCCAAAAACTCAGTCGGTAGCCGCTGCTGTGCCTGTCGCTATAGCTGGAGAAGCGGCCAGTTTGATTCAAGAGCAATCTGAGAAATCAGCTCAAGGTCCATTTGAGTTTCGCATTGATAAAGTTTTGATTCTGGAAGGGGCTATTGATGTGAGCGGTGCGCTGGCGAATCAGGAGAAATTATCTTTTAGAGAGGTTCGCGCAGATATCGGGGGATTAGCGCCGGGTAAAACGGTTACAGTGGATTTAAGCACTCAGTCTAATTCTAGCGAAGAGTGGTCTCTTAAAGCACACGTTCAGTTGGATCCTACCGGAAAACCTACAGCGCTCTCTGATGTGACGCTCAACATGGAAAATTTACGCACTCAAACGTGGTTGCCGCCCCGTACAGAACAAGACCCGTATTTGCATGCACGTGTCAATTTGAGTTGGGAGGGGCAGTTACCTTCCTTAATGCCTAATAGGGTATTAAAAGTCGCTGATGGAAAGGGCACTTTTCAGTTGATGGATCCTGTGCTCATGCGGATGCATTTATTGAAAACGATTTTTGGGCAGATCCCTTTGATGGGAGAGTTTGCGGATAAAATTTCTGGGCGTATGCCCAATCATCAGGCCTATTGGCAGGGAAATCGTACCCGTTTTGAAACAGTACAGACGCCCTTTGTCCTCAAAAACGGAAAGTTATTAGTCCCGGATGTCTCATTACTCAACGAAGCTTTTTTGCTGCGTGTGCAAGATATTCAATATGATTTTGAACATTTACGCGCTCAGGGGCAATTGAGGGTCACTCCAGAGTTTACTCAAGCTGCTTTGTTAGACAGTTTTAAGGAAGCTGGCTATGTACTGGTGAATGATCAGGGCGAGATGGAGATGCCTCTTAAGATTCAGTATCCAGAAAAACCGTATGTGAAGCCTTTGGTGGAAAATTTGCTGCCAAGAGCAGTGAACAATGTCGTAGGAGCACTCTTAGAGCGGGTGATCGAAAAAAATAAACCAGAAACCCCTCAGGAGACACCTGTTCAAGCACAGCCGGACCCAAAACTCCCTCAAAACCGCACACCACCAACGACTGAAGCTTTGGTGGGTGAGGCGCTTCGTTTGATCCTCGAAAAAGCGCAATAATCTTTCTGTCGTTAATATTTGCTTTCGTTTTCACTTGATCGGCCTTGCCCCTTGCGTTATCGTGATGGAACACGAAATTTTTTCAAGTAGCTAACCGAGGAATTCTATGGATTTTACACCGGACGATATCTTAAAGGGTAAAGCCCCTGATTTTAAAAATATGAAATTTCCTGCTGTCGGAGTGATAGTTCTGTTTGTCTTAGTTGTAGGTGCCTTTACCAGTGTCTTTTCTATAGGCGCAGATGAGGTAGGGGTAGTGACGCGTTTTGGAAAGTATGTGCGCGAAGCGGGGCCTGGTCTACATGTGAAGTTGCCGTTTTTAATTGAACATCATGTGCCTGTTAAAGTGACGCGTATTTTTAAAGAAGAGTTTGGTTTTAGAGAAAATGTATCGAGTCGTTCGCGTTCAGGTGGCTCTAATTTTCAGAGTGAATCCATCATGTTGACTGGAGATTTGAATGTGTTGGAGGTCAACTGGATTGTTCAGTTTCAGATTTCAGACCCTGTAAAGTTCTTATTTAAAGTGCGTAACCAGCGAGAAGCGATTCGTGATATGGCAGAGGCTGCTATGCGGCGCTTGGTTGGCGACTACTCAGTCGATGAAGTTTTGACCCGTAAGCGTGTCGAAATTGATCATGAAGTCCAAAAAGAGTTACAAGAAATATTGAACAGTTATGACGCTGGTATTGAGATTGTGACAGTTAAGCTTCAGGATGTCACGCCTTCAGATCGGGTTAAGCCTGCTTTCAATGAAGTGAATGAGGCTAAACAAGAGAAAGAGCGTGTGATCAATCAAGCGTGGGAAGCCTATAACAAAGTGATTCCTCAGGCTAAAGGTGAGGCCGAAAAAACCGTCAGTTTTGCAGAAGGTTATGCGCTATCGGTGGTTAATCTTGCAAAGGGTGAAGCGGGACGTTTTGATTCTGTGCGCGTAGCTTATGAAAAAGCGCCCGAGGTGACACGTAAGCGTTTGTATTTGGATTCGATGGAGAAGGTGTTGCCCCGAGTTCAACAGAAATACATTGTAGACGAAAGCAGTAATTCCGTATTGCCGCTATTACAGCTTCAGGGCGGTAACGCTTTGCAGGCAGGAGGAAAACAATAATGAAAGGCATGTCTGCACTTGGTGTTATTATTGCGCTTGTTGTGGCTGCAATTGTCGGAGGAGCATTCTTCACCGTCAAAGAGCATGAGCAAGTGGTGATTACGCGTTTTGGTCAGCCCAGAGGAAGTGCTGTGGCTACAGCAGGGTTACATATGAAGGTGCCTTTTTTGGATAAGGCCAATTATTTTGATAAACGCATCTTAGAGTGGGACGGCAAACCTACCCAGATTCCTACCCAAGACAAGAAGTTCATCCTGATCGATGAGACAGCGCGGTGGAGGATTCAAGATCCTTTACTGTTCTTTCAGTCAATGAATAATGAGATGGGTGCTCAGCGTAGACTAAACGATATCATTGCATCGGCAACGCGGGATGTGGTGACAAATCATACTTTGCAGGAAGTGGTGCGTACCACGAACCGTTTGTTAGATGAACCCGCGGTTTCGGACGAAGATCTAGGCGAAGACTCTATTGAGTCTGAAGAAGTCGATCGAATTCGTCGCGGACGCAAAGAACTCACGCGATTGATTATGGAGCGTGCCAAAGAGTTGACTCCCAAGTATGGAATCGAAATAGTTGATATGCGCATCAAACGCATCAACTATATTGAGGCTGTGCGCCAAAAGGTGTATGAGCGAATGATTTCTGAGAGGCGCCGAGCGGCTGAGAAATACCGTTCTGAAGGTCAGGGACGCCGGGCTGAAATCGAGGGGCAGATGGAGAAAGAACTTCAACTGATCACCTCAGAGGCGACCCGTCGTGGGCTTGAAATTCGTGGAAAGGCGGATGCAGAAGCTACAGCCATATATGCTGAGGCCTTCAATAAGGACCCTGAATTCTATGGGTTTTTGAGGACTTTGGAAACCTACGGTAAGAGCATTGATGGCAACAGCATCTTGCTCTTAAGCACGGGTAGTGATTATTTCAGTTTATTAAAGTCGCTTAATTCTAATTAATACTGAATAGTCATCAATAAAGTTCGTAAGACATACATAGCGATACATAATCATGAGCAGGCCTTATTAAAGGTCTGCTCGTTTTTATGTGCCGTTAATTCCAAAGAAACACATCAGCGCTTATTTTGTATGACAATATAGTGTGCGTTTGCTTGACGCTATTAAACCCTGTTAGGTAAACTTAAAAATGTGAAAAGAACTACTCTGATATTTGAATAGCTCCGATAAATCTTTATCAGCCGCGTGTGCTGAATAAAGACTCAGGAATGACATGAGGGCAAACCTCCGGTAACGGGGGGACTGCAAAGCTACGGATCCTTAAGGGATGGCCGGGCCGCCGAAGAGGTTAGCGATGTTAGGTAAAGCACAAACAATCAGTTTTCGAGTAATGGAGAAACAGCACTATGTCTGAAATGGTGCTGTTTTTAATTTTTATGGGCGTGTGCACGGCATGCTTGATTGCCATTACCTTTATGGTTTTTGTTTTGTTTGTGTTGGGCTGCGTCGCATTCTTTCGTATGAATCAGCTGTACCCCCTTTGGAAAGACTCTACCACTCAAACCCTTCAGTCCATGGAACATCTTCGAAGAATATTAAGTAGAACAGATAAGGTTTCCAAAAAAGCAGAAACGATTGCTGTGCAGGCTTGTGATAGTGCTGCAGATGCGATTGAACAGCTCGATGGAATTTATGGGATTGCCCAAATGCTGCTGGCCTCTTGGCCGAAGAATGGGCATTCGGCGAGGTCGAAGCCTCGTAAATCACGTAACAACTAAAGGAGGTTCAGGTCAAATGGAAGGTAACCAGCAACCGAGAAAGAAAGCCAGTGCATTTAAAGCATTTGCATTTGGGGCAACGGCCGCGGCAGCGATCGCTTTGTTAACAGCACCCGCTTCAGGCAAGATGACCCGCAAGCGAGTGAGTAGCAAATTGCGCAAGATTGGTCGTGCTATGGGTAAGAATGTCATGAAAGTGGAGCACAAAGCTGAGCGTCAGTTGGGTAAGTTGCAACGCTCAACGACCCGCCAAGTGCGTAAGACCAGCAAGGCAGCTTCGAAGCAGGTGGTTCAGGCCCGTAAATGGGTGACTGCACACATGCACACGAACGGTCATGCTTCAACTAATGGTCACGCTAAGAGCAAAGTACGCAAAACACGTCGTACCGCTCGTTCGTAAGTGACTGATAGCAATAAAACATACGGCAGCCTTAGGGTTGCCGTTGTTTTTTTAGTTAAGGCTTCTGGTATAATGATCCGCTATAACCTACCTAGAAGGGAGTTCTTATGAAACAATCCGGTTTGGTGTGTCTGGATATGGAAGGGGTTTTGACTCCTGAAATATGGATCAATGTGGCTGAGGTGACAGGTATTGAAGCTCTGCGCCGGACGACCCGTGATGAGCCCAATTATGATACGCTGATGCAGTATCGGTTGGCTGTTTTGGACAAACATAACCTCACAATTAAAGATATTCAAGGCGTGATCAGCACCCTAAAGCCATTGCCTGGAGCTGAGACCTTTCTGACAGAGCTAAGACGCCGGTATCCTTTAGTGATTTTATCAGACACCTTTTATCCTTTTGCAGGTCCTTTGATGGAAGGGTTGGGGCTACCTACATTGTTCTGCCATGATCTGGATATTGATGATTCGGGTAAAATTACAGGCTATCGCTTGCGCCTAAAAGATCAAAAACGATTAGCCGTCAAAGCCTTCAAGGAACTCAACTTCAAGGTCGCAGCGGCAGGCGATTCCTATAACGATACGACCATGTTGAAGGAGGCGGATCATGGTTTCTTGTTTTGTCCTCCCCAGAATGTGATTGATGAATTCCCTCAATTTCCGGTCAATAAAGACTATGGTCAGTTATTAGAAGCGATCAAGAGTGTGCTGGGTTAGTGATGAGCGACGGCTTTGATTCAGATTTTGAATCGGATTTTTTTGAAGAAGGGGAAGACTTACCAGAGTTTGAAGAGGTGTGGCAGCCACCTGTGCGTTGTCCTAAATGTCACCAGGATGAAACACGATTAGTGACGATGAAATTTGAAGTATCCGTTTATGTGTGCGAAATCTGTAATGTTCAATTTGAGATAGAGAATGACTGAGAAAAATTTAGGGTTAACGCCAGAGGACGTGAAACAGCTTCAATCAGTGGGTATCACTGAAGAGGAAGCGCTCAACCAATTAGAGATGCTGATAAATCCGCCGGGCCCACTTAAGTTGGAACGCGCTTGTGCTTTAGGGGATGGTATTGTTCAGTTGGATGAAGCTGAGCAAGCTCAAGCGATACAAATTTTTGAGCAAGCGCAGGCACAGGGTCGTTGCATGAAATTTGTTCCAGCTTCGGGTGCTGCTAGCCGTATGTTTAAAGATTTACTGAGCTATCAAGATGAGTCGCTTTCATTTGATGAGTTAAAGGCCAAAGCCAAAACGGATAATCCCGC
>JAJDCC010000162.1 GCA_029261015.1 Candidatus Omnitrophota bacterium
TATGCTAAGGTAACTGTGACTTTGATGGATCGGCATGGTGTGGAACGAAAGTATGTATTTGAAGGATTTGAAGCGATTGTGGCACAACACGAAATTGATCACTTAAATGGCTATCTTTTCCTAGACCGTGTTGTGAATCGTAAAGCCGATCTTTTTGCCCGCAAAACCTATCGATAAAAAAGGGGACAGTCACTTTTTTGATCGAAAAAAGTGACTGTCCCCTTTTTTTATTCTGCGATGGGGGTTGGCTCAACAATATCCCGTGGTGGAATCCTGTCAATCAAACCCTGATTGAACGCATTGGTATAGAGAATCTCTAATGCTTTGCGGCAATCTTCATTAAACGTCAGCGTGTCTTCATTGACGTACATGGCAACAAACTGTTTGGACCGCTTCACATCTGTCCCACGCGCATACTGCATCGCATATTCCATAGCTTTTTCTTGATGCGTCAGTGAGTAGAGCACACTGTCTCGGAATACAGTTGCAACGCGCACCTGGTCTTCTGGGCTTAAGCGGCGGTTAATTAAGTTCAAACCTAGCGGGATCGGCAACTTGTATTGCTGGTGCCACCAATTACCTAAATCGATAATCGGCAATAAGCCCGAATCATGATAAGTCAGCTGCCATTCGTGAATCACCAATCCGGCATCCACTTTGCCATCCAAAACAGCTTGAGGGATATCAGAGAAGGGCATCGGAATGGCCTCGACTTCACCGACAGCCAAACGCATCAATAAGTATGCTGTGGTTTGTAACCCTGGAACAGCAATTTTCTTACCTTTAAGGTCTTCAACCGACTGTGCTGTTTTTGAGATGATCAATGGGCCATAGTTCACCCCCACACTGGAGCCCACTGAAAGGATAGCGTAGTCATCACAAATGGTGTGATAACTGGCTGCTGATACGGCGGTCATGTCCAACTCAGCCCTTAATGCTCGCTCGTTTAAGGCTTGAATGTCTTCAACAATGTGGTTGAACTTCATGCCTTGCATATCGATTAACCCATCGGCGATAGCATAAAACATAAACGCATCGTCCATGTCTGGTGTGTGACCCACGCTTATCGTCTGTAATTGTTCTGCGGTATTTGTCATACTTTCCTCTGGTTTAAGTCCACTCTTCAAAATGGATCTGCTCTTGCGGTATGCCTTTATCGGCTAAATCAGTACTGACTGCTTTAACGACCTTATCCCATCCACATAGATAGATTTGTTTATTAGCGGTGTCTTCAGGAACATTGGGGAAATATTTTGCGAAGGTGTCCTGCACATGGCCTCGCTCTCCCGACCATTCTTTGGCACGGCTTACAGTGGGGATGTATTTAAAATTACGGCGCAATTTGCTGAATTTGCGAAACTCCGATTCATAGAGCAAAGAATGCTCATAGCGCGTTCCAAAGAGCAACCAAATGGGTTTGGTGTAATTGATGTGCAATAGGTGTTTGATCATGGAGCGGAAGGGTGCCACACCAGTACCGGTTGGCATAAAGACAGGCTCATAATCTAAAGGTTCTTTGAGGTAGAAGGTACCGTGAGGCCCCCCAAAGGTGAGTTTGGTGTGCTCTTTCACATTCCAAAAGAAATTTGAGGCAATACCCCCTTCTAGCTTTTGAATACAGAATTCTAGAATGCCTTTTTCATGTGGGGCAGAAGCGATGGAATAAGCGCGCTTAACGGTTTTGCCTTCGTGCGGAATGTGCATGATCACAAACTGGCCCGGCTTGAAGTTGAAATCAATATCTGATGGCAGTCTGAACCGAAACCCGCGCACATTATAAGTCAGCTGATCGATGTTCTCGATAGTGGCTTCAAAAGTTGGTGCTGGCATAGCAAATCCTAGGTTATTCGTATGATTAAGGGATAGCGCATTTTAGCAAAAGCGAGGCAGGGATGCCAGGTTTAGCGGTCGATAAGGGGATTTGTGGTCGCTTGACGCCTATCCGTGGCTTTGGTAGTGTGGATACAGAGCATGACACTGCCAAATCAGCGTGTTGGAACGAGACCTGATGGTGGTTTTGTTTTTCTTAATTCGTTGTGGTAGAATAGGTTAGGAACAGGAGACCAAATGATAGAACTCACTCCACCGGCTGTAGCCCGCGTGAAGCACCTCATTAACCAAGAAAAGAAACCCGACCTGGCTTTGCGCATTGGTGTAAAGGGGGGCGGTTGTTCTGGTTTTGAGTACATCGTCAATTTGGACAGCCAGCCAGCTCAAGAGGGAGATCAGGTTTTTGAGCATGAGGGCATCAAAGTGATTGTCGATGAAAAAAGCTATGATTTGATTAAAGGTCTCCAAATTGATTATAAAGAAAACATCATGACCGGAGGTTTTCACTTCAGCAATCCCAATGCCACCAAGTCTTGTGGCTGTGGCACCTCTTTTTCTGTTTAGCCTTCTGCTTGAACCTGAAATCGATAGGAACCCATGAGTTGGACCAAAAAAGGTCTTAGAGAAACAGTCCAAGAAAAATTGGGCGCCGAAAAATTTGTGATCGTCTCCAACCGAGAACCTTACATTCACCGTATTGAGGGTGAAGACATCATATGCCAAGTTCCTGCCGGAGGTTTGACGGTGGCACTAGATCCTGTCATGCGTGCCTGTGGTGGTTTGTGGGTGGCACACGGTGTCGGTGAAGCCGATAAGCTTGTGGTCGATCAAAACGATCATGTCCAAGTCCCTCCCAATGATCCCGGGTATACATTGCGCCGCATGTGGCTGTCCAAACAAGAGCAGGCCGGGTATTATTTTGGTTTTGCCAATAAAGCGTTGTGGCCTTTGTGTCACATTGCTTACACTCGACCTGTTTTCGACGTTGACCATTGGGAATCCTACAAAGCGGTAAACGCCAAATTTGCTCAAGCTATCCTGGATGAAATCGGTGACAGCAATGCTTTTGTGTTTATTCAGGATTATCATTTTGCGATGTTGCCACGTTTGATTAAAAGACCCAACATTCGTATTGCGCAGTTTTGGCACATTCCTTGGCCTAACCCTGAAGTGTTTCAAATTTGCCCGTGGGCGAGCGAAATCATTGACGGCATGTTAGGCAATGATCTGTTGGGTTTTCATACGCGGTATCACTGTCAAAATTTCTTGGACAGTGTGAATCGATTGTTAGAGGCGCGTGTGGATTATGAGCTTTCAGATGTGATGCGCGGTGGTATTGTGACCAAGGTAAGGCCTTTTCCTATTAGCGTGGACTATCAGTACATTGATGAATTTGCTTCCAGTCCTGAAGTTGAGGCTGAGATGCAACGCTTGATTCGGCACTTTGGTTTACGCGATAAGGTTGTATGTATGGGAGTGGATCGT
>JAJDCC010000163.1 GCA_029261015.1 Candidatus Omnitrophota bacterium
TCTACGCTGAGTGCCTACGCGAGCGTAAGCTTCCGGTTCACGCCAAAGATCGCCCATGAGCCCCAAAAAGAGCAGCCCACTCAGCAATCCCAGCAAAACCATAGCCACCCCTCGCCCCGGCTGGGTACGAGAAGCCATCTGATAGGTCATTACTGGAATTTGGCTGTGAGCCGATACCGCCTGGTGCCTCATTGATGCTCCCTGAGGAGCATATCCTGCTGCTAAGGAGGGCATATCCATAATCATCGCCAACTGCATGGTGGGTTGAGCTACGGCCTTTTGAGAGCTTCGACCGTTGGCTGTGGGTTGAGCACCTGCCCAAACTGTCTGAGGCAGACTGATCAAGCACCCAATCCCGAGAATGGCCACTAAACCCAATCTCGCCCTGATCCATGCACTTTTCTTTATTTGTTGTTTTTTACTAGTCATCGGAGTTCCCTGTAAAAATCACCATATCTAATGCAGATATACCTGATAGCGTTACCTTCCGACAAGTGACTTTTGTATATCTTGTAAATCGTTTATGTATAATTAGTATTAATAAGTTTTTAAAAAGTTAAGCTGAAGTAGGGTTTTACAAGGACTTACGACAACGCTTTGTACTCGGAGTGGGCTTTGCAGGTAGTAAAAATATTTTTTTAGTTAGGGCTTAAAATCGGGTCACTCCCCCGTTTTTGGAGTGCCTTTTTGGGGCGTTTGGGGGGTGACTTCGTTAAGGATGAGGTTAAAGATCACTTAATCACGCTTAATGTGGCTTAGTTCCCCACCCTTAGTCTGGTAAGCATCGCTATGGGATTCTAAGCAATTGTGTAGAACCGGAGGCAAAACGCTCACTACCAGCTCTTGCCTCCACTATTCTTTCTAATTAAACCTTCTCGTGCACCAAGAAGTTACCGCCATGCTTTAGCTTGTTTTTGATGCGCACACCGGCTACTGCGTGTTTCATTCCGAGTGATCTCAATAAACGTGAGATACGGTCAGGCTTAAGCTGTCCGACAAAATTCAATCCGCGATCACTCATCAATTTGTCGAATAGCTGTAAATCGTGATACTTAGAGTGCTGTGCCAAATGAATATGCTCATGATGCCCTTCATCCACTGCAAAGGTCGACTTCTCTACTAACCAACCGCCCTTCTTTAACAGCTTATTGATATTGGTGATCGCACCTTCTAAATCAAATAAATGCTCTAATACATCCCAAGCAAAGACAGCGTCATACTGCCCCCAAGGCCAATCACTGGAATCTTTGCCGTTGAGAATTTGCACATCAAAACCGTGCTTTTTAAAACGCCATGTGGCATAGTCGCGCGTTTTTCCTGGCACATCCAAGTGATCACACTGAATTCCATTACGGCGCATGTGCAGGGTAAAACCGCCGACTCCCCCACCAAAATCCAAAATCCGTTTTAGATTGTATTTGCGGCACGTTTTCACGACAACATCAAACCAAGCTTGTTTATCCACTGAAGCTTCCCAATAACTTAACTCATACAAATAGTGCGGTGTTTGCGCATAATAATCATGCACCACGGATTCTTCTTTGGCGTGGCCGACCTTCTCTTGCTCAACCACATCTTCATCAGCCCGATAGCGCCAATACTCTTTAGCAATATCCTGCAAAGAGCTCTTTTGGTATTCAGTCAGGTCAGAAAACACGCGCTGCTCCGCCTTAGGACTAATCCCTGTTAAGTGCAATTCGTGATCCATTTGAGTGTCTGAATACGTCGCCATCGTTCCTCCTTCAGTCTGCTATAAAAACTACGCCAACCGTGTGCCGCTGCGAATCAACGCTGCCGCCCAAATAAATAACACCAGTGACAGCACACCTGTCACGGTGAAACACAATCCAAAACTGACATCGCCAACACCTAAAGCTGCATGCCTAAACGCATCAATCATGTAAAACAAGGGATTCAGCATCGACACACGAGCCCACACTCCAGGCAATAACGAAATAGGATAAAACAAACCCCCTAAATAAATAGCCGGGGCGAGTATAAAATTACTCACCATCGCCAATCCATCAAAACTATTTGCATAGACCGCAACGATCAATCCTAGCTGCGCAAACAAAAAACTGACCAGCATAGCCATGCCTAATCCAGCCCCTAAATATGGCCAGGGTATTTGAGCAAAAAAGAGTGAAACCACATAAATCACAAACCCCACCACCAGTCCTCGCACCATTGCCGCAATCGTGTACGCGATGATCAAAGACCCTGATGAAAGTGGTGCTACCAGAAGATCCACAATATACCCCAAATAACGTGCCATGAATAGCGAACCTGAGCTATTGCTAAATGCATTTTGGATTACGCCCATCAAAATCAATCCCGGCACAATGAACTGCGCATAAGAAAAATCGTCTAACACTGATACGCGATTGCCTAGACTCACACCAAAAATTAATAAATACAACCAAGCACTGACAACCGGCGTGACAATGGTTTGAATGGCAATCGACCCCATGCGCAACATTTCTTTTTTGATGAGTGTGCGCAGTGGCAATGAAGGTTCATACGTCACAGGCTCTTTAGCGTATCGCAATTGCAAATTTTCAGCTAAGGACTGTGTATTCATGCTGAAGCCTCTGCATCCGTAAGCTGTCGAAAAGCCCCTTCAAGATCTGGATGCGAAACATCGATATCTTCGATGTCTAATCCCAGCTGTGTGGCAATCTGCAACACTTGAGCCATTTCCCCACTCGTCTTAAGTGTAAAGCTTAAGCAACGCGCATCGGTTTGCAACTCAACGTGCGGAAATACATTCAATTTTTCTGGAACAGCTTTCAGTGGTTTTCCAAAACGAATCTTGAGTTTTTGATCACCAATCTTATTGATGAGCACTTTGGTCTCTTCAAGTGCGACCAACTTACCCTGATTCAAGACGGCTATGCGATCACACATTTGCTCAGCTTCTTCTAGGTAATGTGTGGTCAGTAAAACGCTGATACCACTCTTATTGATTTCCCGCACAAAATCCCATAAACGAGACCGTAATTCGACATCCACACCAGCCGTGGGTTCATCTAAGATAAGCAATCGTGGTTTGTGTAACAATGTTTTGGCGATCATGAAACGCCTACGCATTCCACCCGATAACTTGACGTATTTCTTATCCAAATAAGGCCCTAATCCAAGATGCTCTATCAACAACTCGCGCCACTGAGGATCATCGGCCACACCAAAATAACCCGAGTGAATTTCAAGCGTCTTGGCAATGGTGAGGTATTGTTCAATGATGGGGTCTTGATGCATCACCCCCACTAAACGACGCGTGCGGATAAACTCTTTACCATTATCATAACCAAAGACTTGAATGGAACCTGAATCGGGTGGCGTCACGCCCGAAATCATATTGATCGTGGTACTCTTGCCAGCACCATTCGGGCCTAACAAACCCAAAATTTCGCCTGGCTGAATTTCTAAGGAAAGGTCATCAACGACTACTTGGCCGTCATAAGATTTAGTGAGATGGGAAAGCGTGAGTGGGGCACGGCTAAGACGCTCCTGCGGCAACACAATCATGAAGCCGGTTTATCCTCGCCACAACCGCCCTTCGCCTTGAGCTCTTCTGCTGGCATACCACACACACCGCAACTTTGCTCACCGGACTCATTGGTGATGATGCCATTAAGCCCACCACAACTGCCTTTAATTTTGCGCCCAGTCACAGCCACACCTATTGCCATGGCTGCAATGACCACCGCAAAACACACAAAAGTCACCAGAAATACACTCATAAGGCCTCCGCAGACTCAAACAAAGACTGAAACGCTGTTGATGCTAAGGGTTCTATCTTATCACCATTCTGTTCTAAGAATAAGGCCGCCAATCCTTGTTCTTCGGCCAAATCCAACCCTTGCTCTGCCCCTAGTACGAGTAACGCCGTAGCCAAAGCATCCGCTGTCATGCACGAAGGATGGAACACACTCACTGAAACCGTATTGTGCTCGATGGGTCGACCGGTATTGGGATTGAGTGTGTGCGAATACCTTTTCCCCTGAGCATCAAAGTAATTTCGGTAGGTACCTGAGGTTGCCATCGCCAAATCCAATAACGGGAGGACTCGTGTCACCATGGGACTATCGGGTCTCTCAGAGATGCCCGGATTTTCTACTGCAATACGCCACACTTGTTTTTGGCCATTATGTCCTGATGCACGCACTTCCCCACCCACTTCTACCATGTAATGCTTAATGCCTTGCTCTGCCAAATAATTGGCTATACGATCCACCGCATATCCCTTCGCTATTGCAGACAAATCAATTGCTAATGCCTTTTTACTTTTGCGCACAGCAGGATTCTCGCGACGTAAACCGATCTTCTCAAAACCGACTTGTTGAAGCAGCGATTCAATCTCTGAATCAGCAGGCGGATCAAACCGATCGCCTTTGGCACCAAAACCCCATAATTCAACCAAAGGGCCTACGGTAGGATCAAATGCCCCTCCTGAGAGAACGGCAATGCGCAAAGCTTCACCGATCACGGTTTGTGTTTCAGCAGAAATTTCAAACCACTCATTTGAAACCAAGGCATTGAAACGAGACAACTCCGAATCGGGCAAATAGGTCGACATCTTGGCATTAACATCATTCAATTGGAATTCGATGCCTTCGCGGATGAATTGAGTATTTCGGGATGATGTCACCCATTTCACATGGTAGGTGGTGCCCATCGTTTCACCAGAATGCAGTACTTGGTGAGCGGGTTTATTCAGGACTAAAAAAACAAAGGCCCCCAGCAAAAGCAGGAGGCCTAGGGATTTCTTCATCTGTTTAAAACCTAACCGCCAAAATCGTCGAAGGCGATGTTCTCAGGCTCAACGCCCATGTCATCTAACATCTTAAAAACAGCCTGGTTCATCATGGGAGGACCACATAAATAATATTCACAATCTTCAGGAGCCTCATGCTGATTCAAGTAGTTGTCCTGCAGAACCTGGTGAATAAAGCCTGTCTTTCCTTCCCAATTATCTTCAGGCTGTGGTTCAGACAAAGCCAAATGCCATTCAAAGTTAGGGTTTTCTGCCTGCATCTTATCGAATTCTTCAACATAAAAAGCCTCACGCAAACTGCGCGCGCCATACCAGAAGCTCACCTTACGATCCGTTTTAATGCGTTTAAACAAATCCAAGAGATGTGAACGCATGGGTGCCATACCCGCCCCACCACCGATAAAGATCATTTCATTTTTGGTGTCTTTGGCAAAGAACTCACCATAAGGTCCTGAAATAGTGACTTTATCTCCAGGCTTTAAGTTAAAGATAAACGATGACATCTGGCCTGCTGGAAAATTGGTTCGCGGTGGAGGCGTTGCAATACGCACATTTAACATGATCATGCCACGCTCATCTGGATAGTTCGCCATCGAATACGCACGCGTCACGGTTTCATTCACAACCGATTTGATTTCCCATAACTTGAAATTATCCCAAGCATCCCGATACTCTTCTTCGATCTCAAAATCTTTATAATTGGCCACATGTGGTGGACATTCGATCTGAATATACCCACCCGCTCGAAAACCGACATCCTCACCTTCAGGCAAATCTAGAATCAGTTCTTTAATGAAGGTAGCTACGTTCTTATTCGACCGCACCGTGCATTCCCACTTCTTCACACCAAAAACATCCTCGGGCACTTCAATTTTCATGTCTTGCTTAACGACAACTTGGCAGGAAAGTCTGCACCCTTCTTTGGCTTCACCCCGGCTGATGTGACTTTTTTCGGTAGCCAGGATATCGCCCCCACCTTCAAGGACATTCACCTTACACTGAGCGCATGTACCACCCCCACCGCACGCCGATGAAACAAATAACTTTTGGTCCGCCAACACATTCAATAATTTGCCACCCGTCGGGACCGATACATTTCGCTCGCCATTGATTGAAATCGTCACATTACCTGCTGCCACCAGCTTAGACCGTGCAATGATGATGATGGTCACCAAAGCCAAAACGATCACGGTGAACATGGATACGCCAAGAATGATTTCCATTAAAGTTGAATCCCCGAGAATGACATGAACGATAATGACATGAGACCGACAATAATAAACGTTATCCCCAAACCTTTAAGTCCATCAGGAATATCGCTGTATTTCAACTTCTCTCGAATACCCGCTAAGGCCATAATCGCTATAGCCCAACCTAAACCTGATCCCACACCAAACACAACACTTTCACCAAAATTATAGTCACGCTCTACCATAAATAGCGAACCACCCAAAATGGCGCAGTTCACGGTGATCAATGGCAAGAAAATCCCTAAAGCGTTGTACAGCGATGGAACAAACTTATCTAATGTCATTTCAAGAATCTGCACCATAGCAGCAATCACACCGATATAACTGATGAGCCCTAAGAAAGTGAGATCCGTGTTAGGCAACCCCGCCCAGCTCAGTGCCCCTTCATTCAACACATACTGATAAAGCAGATTGTTGATCGGAACAGTGATGGCCTGCACCACGATAACCGCAATCCCTAAACCTGTGGCGGTTTCAACCTGCTTGGATACGGCGATAAACGTACACATGCCCAAGAAAAAAGCCAAGGCCATATTTTCTACAAAAACCGCTTTTAAGAATAGACTCAGATAATGTTCAAACATGTTATCCCTCGTGCTCTATCTGTTCAGGCTTACGCGTACGTAGGATCCAGATAAAAATGCCGATAATGAAAAACGCACTTGGAGGCAAGAGCATCAACCCATTGGCGTTATACCAACCGCCTTCGGTGCCTAACTGAAAGAGCTGAATGCCAAACCAGGAACCTGATCCAAATAACTCACGAAAAGATCCCACGACAATCAAAATCAAACTATAACCCAAACCATTGCCAATCCCATCTAAGAAACTCAATCCAGGGCTGTTCTTCATGGCAAAGGCTTCAGCACGCCCCATCACGATACAGTTGGTGATGATCAAACCGACAAAAACCGATAATTGCTTACTCACTTCAAATGCATAGGCTTTTAAAATCTGATCCACAACAATCACCAATGAAGCGATAATCGTCATCTGCACAATAATGCGAATACTTGACGGAATGTGATTACGAATCAAACTCACTGCAGCATTAGAGAACGCTGTCACCATAGTCACCGCCAAGCTCATCACAATCACGGTTTCCATTTTGGTGGTCACAGCCAATGCAGAACAGATACCCAACACCTGCAAGGCAATTGGGTTCTCATTCAACAGTGGACCAAATAAGACTTTCTTCACATCATTCGCCATGGTCTACTCCGTTAAACGCCATCGCGTTGTAATCGATTCAAAAACTTGCCAAATCCGTCTTCGCTAAGCCAGTAGGCTAAAAGATTGCTCACCCCTCGCGAGGTGATCGTTGCCCCCGATAGACCATCGACTTGGTGTTCAGCATGTGAGTTAGCAGGATCCACCTTACCCTTGATCACCGCAATTTCAGGCTGACCTTGCGAACCAAAAGCTTTCTTCCCATCCCACAAAGCTTTCCACTTAGGATTATCCACTTCACCCCCCAGACCCGGGGTTTCAGCGTGGGAATAAAAACTCAAGGCTTTGATGGTGTTCAAATCGACATCCAGGGCCAGAAAACCATACAAAGTCGACCACAACCCTTTACCGTGTACGGGCAAAATGATGCGAGTCACACGTGAGCCTTCTTTAACCAAATACACCGAAGCTAATGTAGATCTACGTCCAATACCAGCTAAATCATTTTCAATTTCAACGCTTTGAGCAGGATCTTTTGCACGCTTTTTCTGATCAAAGGTTTCTGCATCCACATCAGACACATAAGAACCGGTGCTTAAATCGACAATCTTGGCTTCTATGGATTCTCGATAAACGGCTTCAATATCAGTCCCTTCTTCATAGAGACTTGCCGCACTTAAAATATTCTTTTTCATGTCCAAGAGCTTGTTGGTCTCTTGAATCGGGCGCAGAGAAACCGCGGCTGTGGAGACTATCACCGAACAGACCACACACAATAAAAAGGCCACTATAAATGTCTTGGATACCGAATCATTAGCCATTACACAAAACTCTCTTGCGTTCGAATCGCCCGACGCTTGATGTTGCCACGCACAACGTAATAATCAATCAGCGGCGCAAACACATTACCAAAGAGAATCGCCAACATAATGCCTTCTGGAAAAGCAGGATTGATTACCCGTATCAAAATCGTCATGAACCCAATCAGCAAACCATAAAACACTTTACCTTTATTCGTAAACGCAGCCGATACAGGATCCGTTGCCATAAACACGGTACCAAAAGCAAAACCGCCGACCACTAAGTGCCACAGTGGAGACATTTCAAACATCAGATTGGTGCTACTGCCAATGGCATTCAGCCCCCAAGCGGTTGCCACAGCACCCACCACACAACTCAACATGATGCGCCAGGATCCCACACCACTCAAAATCAAAAACGCAGCACCAAACAAACAGGCTAAAGCAGACGTTTCACCCATCGACCCCTGAATAGTCCCCAAGAAACACTCCATCCAAGAATAGTGCTGAGTGACTGCCGCCATGCCATCGGCTGCTCCAAGCCCTAAAGCAGTTGCGCCACTGAAACCATCGGCTGCTGTCCAAATCGCATCACCTGACATCTGAGCTGGGTAGGCAAAGTAAAGAAACGCACGCGCAGTCAACGCCGGATTCAAAAAGTTTTTACCCGTACCCCCAAAAACTTCTTTGCCAATCACCACACCAAACAAAATACCAATGGCTACCTGCCACAAAGGAATCGTTGGTGGAAGGATTAGTGGGAACAGCATACCTGTAACCAAAAAACCTTCATTGATTTCATGCTTACGGATAATCGAAAAAGTGCCTTCGGCCAAACCGCCGACAATGTTGCACACAAGAAAAATCGGTAAGAAATACAAAATCCCATGCAAACCATTAGCCAGTAAATTGGAAGGATCAAAACCAACACCTAAAGCATTGATGATGGCAGCCCGCCAACCACTCGCTTCAACGCCCATCTGCTGTAAAGCGAGATTGGCCTGATAACCGGTGTTGAAAATCGCCATCAATATACAAGGCGTTAATGCAAACACAACGGTGATCATCATACGCTTTAAATCAATTCCATCACGCACATGAGATGCGCCTTGGGTCACCTCACCAGGCGTATAGGCAAAGGTATCAATGGCTTCATACAAAGGATACAAACTCTCGAGTTTGCCCCCCTTCTTAAAATTGGGTTCGATACTATCGAGGAAATTGCGTAAAAACTTCATCCCCTAACCTTCCTTCGCAATAGTCATTAACATCTTGCGCAACAACGGTCCATATTCCACTTTGCCTGGATCCACGAAGGAACATAAACCTAAGTCTTCTTCATCAAGCTCTAAAGCACCCAAAGCAATCGCGTTATCCATGTCCTGAGTCACCAATGCGCGCAGTAAGAATGTCGGCAAAATATCTAAAGGCATCACATTTTCATACATGCCAATCGGAACCATAGCTCTCTTACTACCATGGGTACTTGTGCCAAATGCAAATTGCTTACCCGGCATCAGCGCCGATACGAAAATATTTTTTGTCGAAAATTTATCCAATCCTGGCGAGTGCCAACCTAATAGAATGCGTTCGCGATCTTCTGCTATTACAGAAACCTGATTGTGGTAGCGGCCCAAAAAACCCTGTGGAGCAACACTGGCAATATCTCCGGAAAAAACAGAACCCGAAATTACCCGATTTTCTCCTTCATTCAATTCACCAGCCACAAGATCCGTAATATTAACGCCCAACTGTGTGCGCACTAAACGAGGATTTTTAACCTGCGGTCCAGCCACAGACACTACACGTTCCGTCCATAACTTACCGGTAGCCAGCAATTTGCCGATGGCAATAACATCTTGATACCCAATGTGCCAAACCGATTTCTTTTCACCCACAGGGTCAATGAAATGAATGTGTGTGCCCACTAAACCCGCAGGATGCGGCCCGTCAAATTCAAAACCGGCAATCTTAGCATGCTGAGGGATATTGACACCTGAATTCGGCGCACGTGAAACAATCACTTTTTTACCCACCAAAACGGTTAAGGCCTTAAGTCCTTGTTCAAAATCTGCAGCATTCTCGGCAATCACCTTAGCAGGATCTGCAGATAACGGATTGGTGTCTAATGCACTGACAAAAATGGTGTTGGGGGTCGATTCAATAGAAGGGACAGAACTGAAGGGTCGCGTACGAAAAGCAGGCCACAAACCCGATTTGACTAGCGTATTGCGCACTTGCTGAGCATCAGCCTGGGCTAGGTCGCCTGAGAAAATCTGAAATTCCTCAGCAGCTGTCCCAGCACACTCAATCACCAAGGAAAGAAAAACACGTTTGGCGCCACGGTTAATAGACACCACTTTACCTGCAGCTGGTGCTGTATAGACAACCCCGGGATTCTTCTTATCTTCAAAAACAGGCTGACCACACTTAACGGACTCGCCTTCTTTAACTAACATGGTCGGCTTCATACCTACATAATCACGCCCTAATAGCGCAACGCTTTTAGCGGCTTGAGCAGGTTGAATGTCTTGTGCAGGCACACCCTTTATAGGAAGGGTAAG
>JAJDCC010000164.1 GCA_029261015.1 Candidatus Omnitrophota bacterium
GTTATACGGTTATGAATTATTGCTTACCGAACTGTATGTGCAAGGCACGCTATCGACTCTAAAGCCGACTGAGTTGGCGATTTTTGTTTTATCGATGATCTATGAACCGCGCCCAGGCCTGCCTCCTTATAAGCGCAATAAATTCATCAAACGGCTTGAGCAGTTTTGTTACGAACCCATCACCCAAATTCATCGCAGTGAGAACCGCTTGTTGATTAAACCCAAAACAAAAGTCCCCTCATTTCATTTGACCGAAGCCCTGCAGGCATGGATGCAAGGTGCTGAGTTTAATCAATTAGGTCGATTCACTGCAGCAGATGAAGGGGAGGTCGTCCGTTATTTTCGAATGTGCGTTCAGCTACTCCGTCAGTTAGCCGAATCTCCTGCGGCGGACCAACCTTTACAGGATGCGGCCATGAAAGCCTTCCGAACCATTAATCGTGACGTGATTGATGCTGAAGCGCAATTACGCATGAGTGCTGACGACTAGTCTCGATGGTTTTTCGTTTCCCCAAATTGAGTTTAGCGCTCGCATTATTTTTCATCACTGCATGCTCGACAAAAGCACCCACTTCATTAACACTTCCCCCAGTCATCGCCAAAGATCAAGTTGCTGTGAGTGATCATTACCTACTTCAGAATCAAACCCCATTTCATGTTAAGGGCGTCGTCTATGTGCCGGCTTATCCAGGGGATCTTCCTTGGGAGTTAATCACTCAACGCATTTCGTCTGACCTTAAAAACCGCATCAACCTCGACATTCAAGACATTGCAGCGATGGGTGCAAACACCATTCGTTTATGGGATGCCCCCAATTACACCTATCAAGCCATCGAAAAACAGTCTCAATTATGGATTCTCCAAACGATTTGGTTTGATGTGAGGCAACAGGATTTTCAAGACAAAGACTTCAAAGCACAAAGTAAAGCTACTATCGCAAGAACCCTGGATCGCATCTATCGAAACAGTGAACACCCACCGCGCATACTCGCGTTTCTCGTAGGTAATGAGTTGAGTCGCGCGAGTGTTACGCGTACGGATAATCTACATCCTGACATCACCCAATACACCGGGACTTATATTCAAACCGGCCCCAACGCAACGGCTACTGAGTGTTTCTTAGCCGAAATGGCCGACTACTTAAAAACCTATGAACAAAAACGCTATGGACGCCAAAGTTTAGTCTCTTATGCCAACGAAATTCGGACTGACGATATTTTAGACACACCTTTTCTAGACTTTCGCAGTTACAACGGTTATTCGTATGCCGTCAACGATTATCAACCTGAAGATGCTCAAGGCAATGTGTTAGATTTTGGTGGATGGATTAGCTGGCTTAAAACAAAACACCCAAACATACCTTTGCTCGTTACTGAAACCGGTTTAAGCATATCGCCAAATGCACACCACAAGGGAGCTCCCCACTATGGTTATGGGGGTAATACCGAAGCAGAACAAGCTGAGGGGTTAAGTGCACGCTGGCAAGATATCCAATCGGCATCAGTGCCCATTGCGGGATTAATCATTCATGAATACTTAGATGCGTGGTGGAAATTCAGTAAAGAAGACTCGCTGACTCAAGATCCCGAGGATGTTGAAGAATGGTTTGGCTTGGTGGCTTTTGAAAAAAACGGAAGCGAATACACGACTCAACCCCGCCAGTCTTATAAACAACTCAAACAGCTATGGGGAAAGGTCCCGCCTAACCTTCAAGCAACTGATCCACTTTCGCAGCAAGAATGAAATCGTTCTCAGATAAACCACCCACGGCATGGGTTGTCCATTCTACGGTGAGGATTTTATAACCGGTGAGATGCAAATCAGGATGGTGATGGTTTTCTTCAGCAATATCGGCAATATGATTGATAAAACTGACCGCTTCAACAAAATTATTAAAAACAAACTGCTTGCGAATTAATTTACTGCCTTGCACATACCAATCATCGAGTTGTTGCGACAACTCAGCAATCACTTCAACAGAAAGAGCATCGACTTTTTTACAATCGATGCTCGTCCGTTCATGCAAAGGCGTCTTACCCATACTAGGCGCGTTCCACCTTAATGACTTTATATGGAACCACTGCGCGCGGCAATTTAAGCGTAAAGGACTCACCTGCTTTTTTGCCTAACATGCTTTTGGCCATTGGAGATTCAATAGAAAGTCTTCCTTCTGCAGGGTCCGCTTCATCTGCGCCAACCATCAGATAAGTGTCTTGCCGTTTGGTTTGCACATCCTCTAAGATCACGCGCGTCCCAATACGCACTTCCCCTTCTGCAATCTCCAAATCATCAGTGATAATCACATCACCCAATTTTGCATCCAGTTCTTGCAATCGGGCAGCCACATGCTGAAGTCGCTCTCGCGCAGCATGGTACTCTGCGTTTTCTCTCAAATCGCCAAGCGCCGCAGCCTTATTCACTTCTTCAGTCAAATCGATTGTAGACTTAATCAGCTGCTTGTGTTCGGCCTGAAGTTTTTTCAAGCCTTTACGGGACAGATAGGTTGCCATACTTTTATAAACTTATTTAGACCAACGGGGCTTATCTTTAGCCACTGCTGCTGGTGCGGGTGCTTGTTGCTCTTGATAAACCGGAATCTCAACAGGTTGTCTTGCAACCGCTTGCGCTTCAAATTCTTGCGGTTGCGCATAAGAAAACTCTGGTTGAATTTGCTGCTGCAATGGCGCTGCGACTGGCATAGCCATTTGCTGGTGTGATCGATCGAAACAATCCGTATAAGACGCCGACACAGGAGCACCATTAAAACCGGGTACCCAAGATGTCACAATATCAATGGCTCCAGAACCTAAACGCAACACACCACAACCTAATCCACGACCTAATCCTGTGAAGGTCCCTACAACAGGAGGTCCATTACGGGTTTCATTTACGGTATTCACAATCACATCCACAAAACTAGTCACCACATTCAATGCACCGCGTCCAAGCATACCACCAAACTTACGTCCATATTGGTCTGATTCTGCCGCTTCATGCACAGATAAGCGACCTGCCCATGCCTGCATCGGCATGCTTGCGCTTGCAATCATTGCCACAGTAAAAATTACTGCTAATCGTGTCTTTCTTGGCATCCCTATCCTCCTTAAAATCCTACAAATTGTGTAGCCTTAAGCTTGAACGCAGTCTATCGCGATTCCCTAGCGAGTGTCAATCATTGTTGGAATCATTTCAAACTAGACAGGCTTACAGTTGATACAACATCCAATACACCACGACACCTGTCACCGAAACATAAAGCCATAACGGTAATGTCCAGCGAGCCCAAGCACGGTGTTGGCTCCATTTGCGAGAAGCAGCCAAATAAACAGTGCGTAACACTAGAGGCACAATCACCACCGCTAAAATGATGTGTGTGATGAGTATGACAAAATACACGGGTCGAATCCAACCCACACCTTGAAACTTAACTGAACCTACTTGATAGTGGTAAATCAGGTAGCAGGTTAAAAATAACGTAGACACAACAAGCGCCGAAGCCATAGCCACTGCATGTTTGCGCTTTTGTCCTTGGTGAATAAAAACCCACCCCAAACAGAGCAAAACCGTACTCGCAGCATTTAGGCTCGCATTGATGGTTGGCAGAATATGCGCCTCCATCAGCGCCCAACCCTGAGTAATTGCTGCAGGTCTTGTGCTAAAGCACTCATATCTTCAGCCTCAAAAGCATCATAGTAACCCCGCACATTCAATCGCTGATCAATAAGCACTAGTTTGCGTGAATGAAAAATGAATTCCTCTTCACTGCCAGCTTCAGAAGACCCTAAAAGCAAACCCTCCCGCGCCAATCTTTCCATGTTTTCAGCAGAACCTGTCAAAAACTTCCAATGAGCCCCTGTAGCATTAAACTTCTCTGCATAGCGTTCTAAAACCTCTGGCGTGTCATGATCAGGATCTACTGAGACCGGAACCAGCGAGACGTTTTCTTTATCTATCAGTAAATCATCCAGCTGTTTGAGTTGTCGCATCATTTCAGGGCACTGTCCCGCACACCGCGTAAAAATCAAACCGGTCACCCACACCGAACCTTCAAAATCTGCAATGCTCTGTACTTGCTGTCTTTGATCGATAAACTCAAGTGAAAATTCTTTTAAATCGTTGAATTCAGGGAGTGTGTTTACCGTATCCGACGGTTGTTTTGAAACCCCCATCGCAATCGCACTGAACACAACAACCGCCAAAAAAAACGTGAGGATAAAAACACTTTTCCCTTTCATGGTCACCTTTTATCCAGCGCCATAACCAACAGCAGGATGGGCAAATAAGTGATCGAGATCAAGAAAACACGTCGGCAGGCTTCATGCGTACGGTAAATGGCCATAAAAACCGTAGACGCAAAAAAAACAATCCCCAACACGAGCGCCACCCAAAAGTACACAACTCCCGTCATGTGAATGACCGTTGGGAATAAACTGATCGGGATGAGACACGCCGCATATAGCGCTGACTGACGCCCCGTCATTCGGTTGTCAGTTTCCATCAACGGCAACATATGAAACTGAGCTCGTGCATAATCGTCTTTAAACATGACCGCCAAAGCCAAAAAATGAGGAAGTTGCCAAATGAATAGAATAAAGAACAAAGCCCAAGCATCAATACGCACTGCATTGGCCGCCCCCACCCACCCAATCATAGGAGGCAAGGCCCCAGGAACCGCTCCCACTAAAGTGCATAGAACCGTGACACGTTTTAAGGGAGTGTACATCAAGAGATAGCTCACCGAACTGACAAACGCTAAAAATGTCGCCAATGCATTCACCCAAACACTCAAAATAATGAGCCCGACAACAGTGCACACTAAGCCAAAAACTAAAGCCGTTTGGGGTTGCACCAAGCCAGCGGGCAATGGACGTGACTGGGTCCGATGCATCTGAGCATCCAAGTGACGCTCATACCATTGATTTAAAGCACTTGCTCCTCCGGCGACAAAAGCAGTGCCTAAAACGGTCGGAACCATTCCCCACAACGAAGCTTCTGCGGATAAACCCATCCAATATCCGGCTGCTGTGGTCACAAGAACAAGGCTCGTCAACCGAGGTTTAGTGAGTTCAAGGAGTGCGTTCAGTGATGAGACTTGCGGCGAAGTTGCAGCCATTAAGCTACAGAACTAGCTGGCGAAGATACTGTTTTGCGCGGACATCGTCCTGCTGTCCAGGCGGCTAACACTGACTGGGCTAAGATGAGCGCCCCTAGACCCACATGCGCAGTAACCATAGAAGGCCACTCCGGTTTCATCCAGGCAACAAGCCCTAAGCCTATTTGCAAACACACAAACAATAATAGTCGCATACTCATACGCAATAACGGTTTCATATCGGCTGCGAATCGAAGCACATAATAGTTCTGAAAACAAATACCTATGAGCACGGCAAAAGCGCCTATCACATGCGGCATCAATGCGGCTCCTGTATGGCGATAATAAGCACCTAAAAATAGCTGCACACTCACTAAGATCGGGACACTCAAACACATGCGCCACACTGATTCTGAAATCGTTTGCAATGAATTCGTATTACCTTGCCAGGATTTCCCTAACGCATGGGCCACTGCAACTGTGAGACAAAAAATAGCCTGGCCTAACATCGCGTGTGCTATTGAGATTTGAGGAGGTAATAGCAGGATGACTGTGAGTCCGCCTAAAAGCGCTTGAATCACCACCCCAAGCAACATGATCTGTCCCAGCCGACGCACCCACAAGCGCGATTCATTTTTCCAGAGGAACAGATTCAACAATAAAATCAATATTCCCGTGACACCAGCCACCATCCGATGGCCATGCTCATAAAAAATGCCTCCGACCATCGGCGGAAACCACATGCCGTAGGCCAGAGGCCAATCAGGAACAGCTAATCCCGAATCCGTAGACGTCACCATTCCACCAGCAATAATCAGAAAAAACGTGAAACAAGCCGTAAAAAGCGCGTAATGCGCCAACCACTTAGGCGTTTCTAACTGCTTATCCATGGGAATACTTCAGCCCTTCAGGCGCTAATGATTTATTGTGCGCTAAAAGAAAAATCTGCTGTTGCAGCAGCCCCTTCAGCAACGGTGATGTTTTGTGTTTGTGTGCCCAATTCTTCATGCCACGCTTCTAACACATAATCACCTGCAGGTAAGCCTTCAATGCTAAAAGCCCCTGTTGCATCTGTTACCGCAAAAAATGGATGCTCTACAACACCGGCATAAGATTGCATCCACGGATGCACATTACACTTTACCGAAACCATCACTTCAGGTTTGCTGAATTTTTTCTTGCTCTTCATGTTCTGAACAGGCTGAGCAATGTTGAAAGGTCGATTGGCTTTAGCCTTTGCATTCACATTGTGTAATGTAGCGTCACTGTTGCTGATCTCTAACTGCTGGCCCACTTGAATACCAAATACATGGGGCTCATACCAACACCCTTTTTGGTCAAGCTTAACCACCTCAGCGGGTGCAGGATACTCACCGGTCACCCCTTCTTTAACATAAACAAAAACATTCTTGAGTGTGTTGTTGCTATTCACTACGACCGAGTTATCCATCACAGGACCGGAGTGTGCACTTTTACATGCAGGGTCTGCGTTCATTTTAACGGGCTTTGCAGCTGGCGCCTCACCAGTGAAACTCACAGAACCAGCAACACTGGAATCTGCAAACACAGATCCTGGAAGTGCCACCGCAGCAAACGCAACGACTAACATTAATTTTGACACTGTAAATGATTTCATTGTTCTCTCCTTAATTTCTATTTAATGGGCATGGACTGCATGCTGATCAACATCCGGATGAATCGTCACATCAATCCAGGAGGTCACCGCACGCGCTTCAGGATTACCTGCATCCCATACCGCAAACGCAACAGGCATCACATCACCTGCCTCAATATTTTCTGCATGCTGCACAGATGCTTGATGTCGCTTACGCACTAACATTAAAGTCCAGCGCCCATCTTGATACTGCGCTTCACTCTTTACCAACGGAACTCCAGCAGAGCCGTTCAGTTCGTTATAATCTGAAATGATTTTTTCTGTAGCCTTTGCCTTCGAAGCCACCCAATAATGCGCATCTAAGTCTGCTGATTTTGCAAGAGGCCACGCCTGTAAAGTCACACTATCGCCTGTGTCCCCTTCGGTCCTCAACAAAAGTGCCAACCGATCTGCTTGATTCCCAACCTTGTCTTCAGTAGGGTCATCCCATTGAATACGAAAAGCTATTGCATCATCGTTATAGACTGTTTGCAACTTGATCAGATTGATTGTAGGAGGCTGTGTCCAAGTCCCCTGATTGTCGACAACATTGCGCGCCCGAAAAGCAATTTGAGGAATGGCTTTCCACTCTTTCTCATCTAAACTGCCAGGCAGCTGCTTGGCTTGACTGGCCGTCAAAATCCGACTCCAATGAGTCTGTTCTTGCATCGCAGCCACATAATATGAAATGTGCCAAGCCTCTTCTTCGGTGACAGTGCCCATGTAAGAAGGCATTCCTGAACCATCAATACCCGCTAAGAAACGCATCATGATATCGCTAGGCTCTTTGCCTCCACGATAATTCCAGCCCTGCGATAAGTTAGCTGGTCGAATCGCCATGCCCCAATCGTCTACCAAACCCGCAGCCGATGTTCCATTAGCCAAACCTTGCTCCCCATGACATGACGCACAGCCTAACTTGTCATACACTTCACGCCCCACTTTTAAGTTGGCACCTTTGTGTCCTGGGTCTGGTGTTGTAATGGAAACCACTTCTGATTCTTCTTCAAAAATATCCGAAAGACTTTTGAGGTAATACACGAGCTGCCAACGCGTTTCTTCTGGGAGGTGCTTCCAATCGGGCATATTGGATCCTGGTAAGCCTACGGTAATGGTATGAAAAATATCTTCATCCGTCGGAGGCGTTCCACTTACCGTTGATCGAAATTTATAAACACCGTAGGATAAATCACGCGGACGCGGATAGAATTTTCGAGCATCCACTCCATCCCCTGCACCTGTAATTCCGTGGCAACGCGCACAATGCAAATCGTAGGCTTTTTTACCAACAGAAAGGTCCGGCGTAGGCTGGGCAGCCGATGCCGGAAATGCAAAGATGGCTACACTCATCAAACTGATTGATAGGGTGCGCCATGAAAGTGAACGAGACGTCAGTCGATGCTTCATGGAAGGCATTATTCTAGCCCAGCAGTTAGGTGGCGTCAATGAAGTTGACTGGACCTAAAAGCTGCTCTAAAAAGATTTTAGCTCTAGATTCGATCCCAGGACATTTGCTCTCTCGTGGACCCGCTACATTTAAAGTATTGACTGGATGAGATTTCAACCAATCACGCACCTCATCAAGCGATGCTTCTGCGTCTAACGCAATGATTTTGAAGGGTTTCGCATGTTTTTCAGCAAATTTTACCGTCAATTCAGTGCCTCCTAATAACGCGCCTTCGTTCAGGATCAGGGTGACATCTGTATCTCGCACATTCCATTCAGTGCGCTGCACATAGTCATTTGACGGGGTCTCTTCTAAAGTATAGCGCGCATCAATCTCCCCATCCTCAGCCCGACGACCCCGTGGGCACCAACCTCCATGAGGCAATTTGAGTTTTAAGGCAACATCTAAAGCCGCACGGTCTACACCTGTTTGTCCGCCACTCACTAGCTTTACGATCATGGCTCCAAACCAAATCGATCGCGCGTCTTGCCCCATTCTTGCCAAATAGCTTGAGGAAGACGCTTACCAATAGAGTCAAAAAATTGCTGCTGGTCTGAAAGCTCCTCAGTCCATTCCTCAGGAGAAACACTCAGCAATTCAGCCAAATCTTCTTTAGGAATGTCGAGCCCTTGCAGCATAATATCTTTAGGATTAGGCATCACCCCCGCTGGGGTAATGACTCCCTGAGCTTTCTTATCGACACGATTGAGCATCCAAATCAATACGCGTAAGTTCTCACGAAAACCAGGCCACAAATACCTTCCATTCATTCCTTTACGAAACCAGTTCACATGAAAAATTTTCGGAGCCTGTGTTAAGCGCTGTTCAAAAGACAACCAATGTTCCAAGTAGTCTCCAATGTGATACCCACAGAAAGGGCGCATGGCCATAGGGTCACGGCGAATCACTCCAACCTGGCCCTCAGCAGCTGCAGTCGACTCAGAAGCCATAGTCGCACCTAAGTACACACCATGTTGCCAATCCAGTGATTCCAACACCAATGAAGCCGCTTTATCTCGACGTCCTCCAAAAATAATCGCAGAAATGGGAACGCCTTCAGGTTTATCCCATCGATTAGAAATACTGGGACAGTTGCCTAGAGGAGTGGTGAATCGACTGTTTGGATGCGCTGCCGGTGACGTTGACTGAGGAGTC
>JAJDCC010000165.1 GCA_029261015.1 Candidatus Omnitrophota bacterium
TTTCTTAGAATTGTGGTATTTGCCTGTAAAAGCGCGTTCGGTACCCTGCTCCCGTGTGATGTGATACACCTCGGGGTCTAAAAGTGCTTTCCATTCCTGCTCAGTTTTTTGAACTATCGGACGCGTCACCACAGCATCTAATTCTGGATCATAAACCTTAACGGTAGGAGTGCTTGCAGGAGGAACATTATTGGGCTCTGCCCAAGACAGTGCGGGCAAAAAAAGGATCGCAGCTAAAATGTACCGAATAGTTCGCATGGTTTACCGAGCTGCAGGCCGAATCAAACTCTGCACCACCATCCACTGATCATACGCAATAGGCTTGGTGATAAAACAACTTGCGCCTAAATCATACAAACGCTGAGCAGACGCATCGTCTTCAGATCCTGTCAACACAACAACTGGAACCGTACTTAAGCTGACATCTTGGCGAATCTCTTCTAGGGTTTCATACCCATCTTTAACTGGCATGTGCAAATCAAGCAACACCACATCGGGTGTTTGAGCGTCGACATAAGCTCCATGCTTTTTAAGATATTGAATCCCTTCTTCCCCATTATTGACTGAAAAAACTTCAACGGGTGCCTGTAGATCTTTGAAGAACTCTTGAGCCAGTTCAACGTCAACCGGGTCATTTTCAATAATGAGAATTTTAAGCGGTCTTTTTTCCATGAATTTCTGTTTCCTTTCGAAGTCCCATTATAGTGACAACTGGCATCTTTAGTCCATCCTTGGTGGCAATTTTGCTGTTTTAAACCAAAAGGACTCTAAAACACGGTATAAATCAGAAAATCCAGCTAAGTCTTCCGGCTTGGTCAAATAACAGTTAGCGCCCAGTTCATACATCTGGCGAATGTCCTTCTTATCATCTGATGTCGTGATGACAACGACCGGAATCGTACGCAAATGCTCATCGGCCTTTAGTTCTTGAATCACTTCTCGCCCATCTTTCTTGGGCATGTTCAAATCCAGAAAAATGATATCAGGGCGCCTAGCGCTTTCAAAAGGAGCAGTCTGGTGCAAATAGGCCAGTGCCTCTTCTCCATCGCCTACAACCTGCACATCCAAGGTCCAACTGCCCTGGTGCTCTTGTAACGCTTCGCGCGTTAATTCCACATCTGCAGGATCATCTTCAACTAACAAAACACATATACTAGGATTCATTAGGGGTTGCCTCTTCTGTTTTTTCTTTGACATGGGCTTTGGCTTTAGGGAGTTTGATGTGAAAGATTGACCCTACATTTTCTTCTGATTCAACCCAAATCTGTCCTCTATTCTTATCCACAATTTTCTTGCAAATAGCCAAACCAATTCCGGTTCCTTCATAGTCATCACGTGCATGCAAACGCTGAAACACACCAAAAACTTTATTCGCAAACTTAGGATCGAAACCAATTCCATTGTCTTTCACTGAAACCACCCAATGCTCTTTATCAAGCACAGCATTCAATTCGATTTCAGGACGCCGTTCACCGCGGTACTTGATCGCATTGCCAATAATGTTCTGAAGCAGTTGATGCATTTGACGGGGATTGGCAAATACTTTTGGTAATGGTTTCGCATTTATCTGAGCATCACATTCTTTGCGACGAGATTCCAAGTCTCCCAACACCTCTTTAATCACATCGTTCAAATCCACATTCTCACGCGGGATCTCCCCACTATCGACACGTGAGTAGGTTAACAAATCCTTAATCAAACCCCGCATACGATCTGCCCCGTCTACCATATAGCCAATGTACTTATCTGCCTGCTGATCCAGCTTGCCCTCGTAGCGCTTTGCAAGTAACTCGGCAAAACTTTTCACCTTACGTAGAGGTTCTTGAAGATCATGAGAAGCCACATAAGCAAACTGCTCCAATTCTTCGTTAGAGCGAGCAAGCTCCATGGCATAGAGTTCCTTCTGTCGGTATGTGCGAATGTAATCCATCAATAACCCTATCAAAGGCACCACATACCCCACAATTTTAAGGTACAAAGCAATCGTCGCGCCATTATCGTACACATGAGCAGATCCATACACAGCATAAATTTGCGCGACCATTTGAGGAATGGTACTCACAATCAACGCATGCGTGAACAGACTGGGTGTAGCGCGATGAAAGCGCGGATACACAAACATACCTGCCATTAAAAACAAAATCAGCGGCACCGTATCCCAAGGCCTGGCCACTGCTGCGGTTGGATAAATCATCTGGTAAGTCACGGTATTATTAGCCGAGAAATAAACCACCATAAAACCCAAAGCGGCAAAAGTGAGACTCATGATCATAATCATGCGCAGACCACCCTGAGCTTCCCAGTTCTTAATCGCCGTCTTTCCCATAAAGAGTGACGCGCTCATTATCAATACAATGGCATTAAAGGTGCGGGCTAACATCCACGTGAACACCACATAATCAGGGGTTGTGGTATCTAGGCGACTTGGAATGAATCCATGTATCGCTAACACACGAAATGCATCCATCGAACCTGCAAAAAAAAGGGCCAAACCGATAATCGGTGTGGCCAAATCATGT
>JAJDCC010000166.1 GCA_029261015.1 Candidatus Omnitrophota bacterium
TATAATCTTCAGGGCTCCACTTTAACTGCAACAGTGCAACCAACAGATCCGCATGCTTTTGCTGTTCCAATAAGGTTTTTTCTTCAGAAGACTGAGTCAGGCTGATGAGCACTTCATCGGATAAGTGATCGCATTCAGCAAGCAATTCGGCCAGATCTAGATTTTCTTGAAGGGCATTCCATGTAAGGTAGGCATGCCAGTGCGTATACTTTGAAGCATCGTAAGCATACACAGACAACAATTGATTCAAATGACTTGAAAATTGATCAAAGGAAATCGTTTTTCCCTTGAGCTCTAAAATCCAATTTTTGATCAATCCCACATCCTGCGCAGATAACTCGCTCTGCAAATCTTGAATCAACTGCTTTTGATCCAAATAAACCGCCCGTTGATCTGTAGGGGGTAACTCTAATTTTTGCATATACAGCTGAATCATGGGGTAGCGCTCAACATCTAGAGATAGACGCTGAGTGCTATTTAATACCTGTTCCATATATGCAGTGAAATCAATTTCATGTTGGTTGTATCTGCGCTGCCATTGCATGAAATCAAATAGATCTGCATTGAGTTCTTGGCTTAGCTTATTCAGTAATTCTTCCTGCAACCTTTTAAGCTCCGGAAAATAGTGCTGCTTCAAGGTTTCCACCTCAAAGAGTGCCTCTGTATTCTTTAGATAAAGCTCAGGATCTTCCATTCCCCACAATTGAAACTCATAATCTGAAACCATATCCAAATACTCTTCACCATGAATGATTCCCTGTTTGAGGTATTCGTCTGCTACTTGTTTACGAATGTCGGCACTGATTCCCAATCGCATGAAAGAAATGCTAGCATCCCCCCAAGCCCCTTCCACTAAGACCAGGGAAAGCCCATAGTTTTTGATCAAGTGCTCTAAGATATGCGCCACATTGGATTGGGCTTCATAATCGGCGTGGATGTCTTGGATCAACACAACATGCTTTAAAGGCGGGTTTTCTGCTTCTGATGGGGCCACTTTATTTGGACGCACAAAGCCATAAGGATTCGGAATCGAGACTTCAATCACCGGTGCTGAAAAAGCCTTCGCAGCAAAACAGAGTAAGGCAACAAAGCTTGCACAGGCAACAAAAGACTTAAACACAATCCCCCCCCAGGAAGTGGAAAAACAGGATAAGATATTGCTATATATTATTTAAAAGGAAGGAAAGACTGTCAAGATCGACACTTGATGCCTAATACTTAAGGAGCACAGGCTATCTCACCTGCAAGGCTGCGGCACATGCCTTGCACCGTTCCGTGCGGTGACTGAAAACGGCATGAAGCCCCTTCGCGACTGCCACGACAAGCAGCGATGGCTTCAGCTGGAGGACTTGGAGGCCCACTTCGTCCGCTGCCTCTGAGACTGCGTCGTGAACTACCCTCCTGACCGGAGCCCGAGTGAGGGCCTTTAAAAAAAGACCGATCGGGGGAGCCCACCCAACACCTGGGCACACTGGGAAAACTGCTGGTAATCACATAATAATAAATGCCCAATGGATACTCAGGCGTTACCCCAAAACGTCCATTGCACGCATCAAGATCGCCATAACCTTCTATGTATTCCCAATCGCGAATATACGTGCCATCATAACGCCCACCTGGCCCATCCGGACGCGTGCCACTTTTGACACGGTAACTCGCGCGCAATTGTTTTATGCTGCTTTGCGCATCATCAGCACGACCATATCCATTAGGTCCATAAATAGGAAACCCATCGGCAGCATATCCCAATAAAGCGGGTCGTGTTTTGTAATCGTAGTGTGTCAACAAACCCACCGGTAACCCATGGTAGTGATAAGCCCCATTAGGCTGCACATGGGCATTGTTAGCATCCAGACCTAAATTGCGATTGCCTTCTAATGCATCAATGTTCCAATCCAAACGGCGGTCGTTATTCCAATATTCTGCTGTAGCAGGATCAAAAGGGATGCCATTTAAAGCCACCCCAAAAGAATTATGACCAATATCTGTTACGCTATCAGCCTTGCGCGGATGCATCGTGACACGAAACGAATGTTCCTGCTCACTGATACTATTGGGATTCCCTCTGTTTGGAAAATCCCCTGTTGCATGATCGGCAATGCCATTGCTGCGAATGTATCGGTATTGACCATCGATATCGATATAAACCTCAGCAAAGGCAGGCGCCATAATCCCCACACAACTCAATAACAAAATGAACACTCGAATGCTTCTCATGCGTAAATGCGCTTACCTTTTAGACGCTACTTGCTTCCCTCGCCTTAAATACACTAACCAACCGTGGCATAAAGACCCCAACATAAAACCTGTCAAAACAACGACAGCCTCTTTTAAACGCCACGCCAATGCTGCTAAGCCAGGACCGGGACAATAACCACTCAATCCCCATCCCACACCAAATAAAAGAGCCCCGACAATTAATGAAGATGTCACTTTGCTGGATTTTGGCAAAGCAAAGTTATCGACCATAAGTGGACTCGACCATTTCAGAATAGGTTTGAACAACACTAGGGTCACACTCACGGCTCCTAACATCACAAACAATAAAGTAGGGTCCCAGTCTCCAAGAATATCCAGAAACCCAATCACACGCACACGGTCTACCATCTGAGAAATCACTAAGCCTGTCCCGAATAAGAACCCTGCAAAGGCCGCCCATAAATTGCGTTTCATTAATAAGGCTCCGCAAAAATTCTCACCAGATACACCGTCACCATCCCAGAAAACATAAACAAAACAGTGGCGACAATCGACCTGGGAGACCGTCTACCTAATCCGCAAACACCATGACCGCTCGTACACCCGCCACTCATACGCGTCCCAATCCCTGCAATGAAACCCCCTAAGCCAATCATCCATAAAGGATGCGGCAAGGGCACTTCAATCGCCTCATAAGACACCATCTTTAATAAAAAACTGGCGGACAATAAACCTGCCAGAAAGAACCAGCGCCAATAGGTTTGATTAGGGACAGGATGCACCAAACTGTGCAACATACCGCTAATGCCTGCAATACGGCCATTGATAGCCAGTAACAAGGTCGCACTGAGGCCAATTAAAACACCCCCCAACAATGGCAATCCGTATTCGGTCATCTCATTCCTTTAAGCAAAGATAAACGCAATGGTCGCCCCAATCAGCAACACACTAGCCGCCCAATAAGGCGTGCGTCCCATAGCAATCGATTGGTGAATAATGTCTTGCTGCAATAAAAAGCCACCTAAGATGGGACCAAAAATACGCCCCAAACTCGCTGTAGATTGCATGAAGCCTAAAATGCGTCCCTGTACTTTTTGCGGAGCATTCCGTGAAGCCAAACCATTTAAAGGAGCAACAACCAAGCCATGCCCCAAAGCAAACCCAGCAGTCACAAGCCAAAGCGCACTTTGTGAAGTCACCAGCGGTAAAAGGATAAAAGCCAAAATGGAACAACCCAGACCAAAAAAGACGAGCCGTTTTTCGCTGAATGCTTTCACCAAACGCCCCATCAGTCCGCCTTGAACAATTGCAGCCAAAACGCCAAACCCTGCAAACGCATAGCCATTTTCGGCCACACCATAACCAAATAAAGCTTGGGTAAACAAAGGATAGGTTGCTGTCAGCAAAGAGAACGCAATTGTCTCTAAGAAATAGGCCCCCATAATCGCCATCTGCAATCGCTTGCCAGCTAAATGAAACGCTTCTTTCAACGAAGGTTGCTCTGATTCTGTTTGACGTTGGGTTTTTGGTAAACTCTCAGGCAAAACAAAAATCAGGACAATCGCATTCACTAAAGCCAAGCCAGCAGCAAAATACAAAGGTGTCGCTGCGGATATTTGACCCAGCACACCTCCGATAGCAGGCCCAAAGATAAAGCCCATACCAAAAGCAGCACCAATCAATCCCATTCCTTTAGACCGTTCATGCGGCTCAGTGATATCTGCAATATACGCTTGGGCTGTTGAAATATTGCCCCCGGTGGCTCCGTCTAAAATACGCCCCAAAAAGAGGACCCACAGAGCAGTACTCATTCCCATCAGCAAAAAAGCAGCAGCTGTGCCAAACATACAAAAAATTAAAACGGGTTTGCGCCCTACTTTATCCGATAACCGACCCAATAAAGGCGCGCATATGCATTGAAAAATAGAATAAACTGCCAACAGCCAACCCACAGAGACAGCCGAAGCGCCAAATTGCTGTGCATATAGGGGAAGGACCGGAATGACAATCCCAAAACCAATGAGGTGGACAAAAACCGTCAGAAAAATAATTGTGAACTGTTTGCGTTTGGTCATGAATGCCTTACGTAGCTGTTAAGTTAGAGCTATTCTAGGGGATGTAGCGCATTTGTGCCAGCCTTCAGTTGCATTGCCCCTCTTTACTTCCCTTGCTTTATAGACCAAGATAATAGATATGAATTGGGATCTGATCTGCATCAGTCTTTTTGTGTTGTATTCTTTGGGCGCAGGACTCTTCTTTAAGCGCCAAGCCTCTCAAAACCTGGAAGAATACTTCCTTGCTGGCCGCAGCATTCAAGGATGGACCGCTGGCTGTAGCATGACAGCCACTCAATACGCAGCCGACACCCCATTGCTTGTCACAGGCCTCATCGCTACAGCAGGATTATTCTCATTGTGGCGTCTGTGGATTTACGCCATCGCCTTTTTGCTGATGGCTTTTGTTTTTTCGGCATTGTGGCGACGAAGCGGCGTCCTGACAGATGCCGAATTCACTGAATTGAGATATCACGGTGAAGGCGCTTTGTGGCTGCGCGTCTTAAAAGCCCTACACTTAGGCACTTTTGTCAATTGCACGGTCCTTGCCATGGTGCTCATCGCTGCAACACGCATTGCTGAGCCTTTTCTCACTTGGCACTTATGGTTGCCTTTGGATTGGATGCGTTTTTTAGCCGATACCATGCAGCACATCAACTTCACGTTAACCACGCTTCCAATAGATCACCCTCAAATTTGGCTCATTTCTGCCAGCAATCTGATTTCAATTTCATTGATCGTCATCTTTACTTGGCTGTATTCCACAACAGGCGGTTTACGGAGCGTAGTGTCTACAGACGTTTTACAGTTAGGCTTCATGTTCACAGGTACCGCGTTGTATGCCTATGCCATCGTCGATCGCCTGGGTGGCTTTGATGCCATCACGCGTCGTCTGATTAACTTATATGGTGAAGCCGCTACTCTGCGTATGCATATAGGGCCGCCTACTTGGGACGATGCCATTTATCTGGCCTGTACCGTCATTGCTGTTCAATGGTTCGCTCAAGTCAATGCCGATGGAACCGGCTATTTAGCCCAACGCTCCATGGCCTGCCGTACCGACAATGATGCCCGCACCGCAGGTGTCCTCTTCACTTTTTTGCAAATCGTGGTACGCAGCTTGCTGTGGATACCCATCGCTTTTGGTTTGCTGATCCTTTATCCTGTCGATCACCTGCCGGTTTTAGATGCAGCGAGCGAAGCCTTTCGGTCCAATCGAGAAGCCACCTTCGCTGTAGGCATCAAACAATTACTATCACCAGGTGCGCGCGCCATCATGCTCACTGCAATGCTGGCAGCACTCGCCTCCACCATCGATACCCACCTCAATTGGGGTGCTTCTTATTGGACCAATGATATTTATAAACGACTCATCATGCGCAAATGGCTGAAACGCGAACCCTTACAGCGACAATTGATTTCCGTTGCCCGTCTTTCTTCCTTAGGTATTCTATTAATCGCTTTGGGCATCGCTGTCGTCATGCAATCAATTCAAAGTGCCTGGCATTTGAGTTTATTGTTTGGGGGAGGATTGGGGGTTGTACTGATACTGCGCTGGCTTTGGTATCGCATTAATCTCTATTCAGAAATGGCCGCTGTGGCAGGATCGCTGATCTTTTCGGCTGTACTGCTTTTTGTTTTTCCGGAAATGAATGAATCCAAACGCTTACTTTGGATGGTGGGCTTATCCACTGCACTCGTTATCATCACCACCCTACTCACCCCTTCAGAACCTATGGAGCATTTGAGGGCATTTTATCTAAGAGTACAGCCTCCCGGTTGGTGGGCTCCGGTAGTGGCTGGTTTGGACTTTAACCCCAAAGTACCCATGCGCCAATTAATACGAGGATTATCTGCAGTCATCTTTTGCTGCATCACGATTTTTTTGAGCTTAATCGGAGGAGTCCACTGGATGTTTCACGGCTTTGACAAACTCACAGCCATAACTCTGTCCATGGCCTTATTGGCAATTCCCTTCTGGAAACGCTTAGGATTTAAGCGTCCCCAGAAACTACGGAGTAAACCCTAACTCTGCATCATATCCTTAAGTACGACCAAAATGACAATGGCGCTTAAAATCACCATCATGAGATCCGGCATCACGCGCTGTTTTTCCTGATAAGTTTTCACAAAACGTCCTGCCAATGCAGCTGCAATCAGAATAGTTGCAATCAAAGCAAAGCGATACCCTGCATAAATTCCAGCGGCACATAAAAACAGCAATAATTCTGAAACAGAGCCTGCAATCAAAGAAGCTTTGCTGTTGGCTTTTTTAAATCCAATAAAGCCTCCAATACCACAGAACAAAGCATAAACAATAACCACAATTAGGGTGACACTCATCCGTCAGTCCTTTCAATTAACCGCATGTTGCTTTAAAGTGGATAAATTCACAAACTCTAAAGCCATCATATGTGTCGCTTCTAAAATAATCTTAGGCGCACGACCCGCCTTAATCGCATCCACTACAGTGCCTAAACAACAACACCACTGATCGCCCTCTTTCAACCCTGGAAACCCATACTGAGGTGCAGGGGTGATTAAATCATTTCCCTGATCCTTAGCAAATTGCAGAAAATCGTCTGTCATACGCACACACACGGTGTGCATGCCTAAGTCTTCCTGACCTGTTTCACAGACACCATTTCGATAAAAACCGGTCAACGGATCTGTGCAACAAGATTGCAGGTCGGTCCCTAAAACATTTTTAGCCATCATGAATCCTTATTTACTGATTGTTCGTGTTGCCCCAAACCAAAACAACCCACTCGTTAACAAAGGCAGTCCAATCAATATCAATGGAATGACAATGGGCGTGGAAGCCTCCGGCCTAGAAGCACGCACCATATAAAATAGGGTCATCCCTACAGTTTCCAATAGAAAAACATACGCACCTTTTTTAGGTGCTTTCCATCCAAGTATTAACCCGCATAAAGGCACACCCAAAAGCAATAAACCACCCACCCACCTAAAAACCCAATGGGGCCCATTACCCCAAGGCCAATTCAAAAATAAGAAAAACAATAAGGCGCCTGCCACCGTCAGCATCAAAGCCAATGCCCGCGCACAAAAATGAATGATCATGAGGATATTGGCCAGGGTGCTTTTTTGAGGTTACGCATTAATGGCTTAGCATGTTCGGGTTTTAGCTGATACCAAACACTCGGATAGGCCTGCCCTAAACTCTCAGCCTGTGGACGAATTTGCTTCAGTGCCACATAAGCAATTTCTCCGGGAGCCAATTTCACCGCCACCTCATTCTGAGCGTCCTTAACCAAACTCGACCAATTGGCTTCTATCCATTTTGGCCCTGCCTTAACAGCTGAACAAAAATAAGCATTATTGGGCAATGAACGCAACGCAACACCGTTCACTTTAACGGTAGGACTGATTTGAAAAGGAATCACTGATTCTCGAATGAAACACACTACCGCTTCGTTAGACTTCAGTGGCAGTGTGTAGAACTCTCTAGCATCAGCAACGGAATGCCGTGTGCCGCATCCAGATACTGCAATACTCAAACACGCAAGCATCAGGAAAAGCTTAATGCCCTTCATCTTCATCCAAATCGATTTCTGTCGCTACGCGTGCTTTTAAGACAATGGCTGCGTGATTTGCAGGGTTACGACTGTCCATAATCAGCAAAATATCCTGCCACTCCCCCAAAGCCCGTGGTGTAAAGCGCAGTTTGATCTCACGAGTTCCGTTAGGCGCAATGCTCATAGAGGTATGATCTGCCGGAAAGAAAATTTCAAAATGCTGATCCCCCTTCACCAAACTCACCGACACCGAATTTAAAATATCGACACTGCTATGATTGCGCAGTAAAAATTCTGATTCCACAGCAGGGCCATTCAAACGCCGAGTTCCCCAATCAATGGGCTTGTTATCTTGAATCGGCGAACTGCCAAAGGTAAAACTGCCTACTGTTGTGGCTGGTTTATTGGCGAGCACAAAGGCTCCACTAAAAAGCTGCCACACGCCTCGCCCTCTGAGTTGTAGCGAATCTGCATCCACCCCTGTTGAGAATGCTCTTACTTCTTCAGGAAAACTCCCTACATCGGTTGGGCTAAACGTCACTGAAATGGTTTGGGAGGATGCCCCTGGTGCCAATGTTTGCTGCCCAAAAGCAGCGGCATTGGTGATTTGATAGGGACCTTGAATCTGTAAACCATGCAACTCGGCTGTATCTTCTTCGCTGTGATTCACCCAGTGTGCTGTTTTGGCTGATGCAGTTGTGCCTACTAGAACTGAACCAAAATCAAGCGTTTGAGGATCCGGCTGCACACGACAACCCGACAGTAACACTAGAGCTATATAAAAAACCGCAGTTAATTGCTTATTCGCACTGGTTAACATGCATCACTCCATAGCTGTTCACGACATGGGCTATTAAGGATTCTATCCTAGCGCATGATAACCATAGACGGCAAGCAGGGACTACTGGGCTTTTAGCATATGGGCACGGTGTTTTGGAAGACTGGCTTCCTCTTTTTGGAGGAAATGCACCAACTTCTCGCGCACATAACATCTCAAATCCCATGCAGTTCCAGCATCCTTAGCGCTCACCAAGGCTCTCAATTGCATGCTTTTCTCTGTAGATTCTGTAACCTGAAGCACACAAACTTTTTTGTCCCAAAGATTTGTAGATTCCAGTATCCGCTTCAACTCTTCACGCACTTTCTCTACTGAAATCGTATAATCAGCATAAACAAACACAGTCCCAATCAGTTCTGCTGTTGTGCGTGTCCAATTTTGAAAAGGTTTTTCGACAAAATAAGTGATTGGTAGAATGAGCCGTCTTTTATCCCATATAGCCACCACCACATAAGTAGCCGTAATTTCTTCAATGCGCCCCCATTCTCCTTCGACAATCACCACATCATCAATACGAATAGGATGTGTTAAAGCCAACTGAATGCCTGCAATAAAATTGGACAATGTCGGGCGTGCTGCAATACCCACAACCAAACCAGCAACCCCAGCTGATGCAAACAAAGTCGCTCCCACATGCCGTACACTTTCAAAGGTGATTAAAATGGATGCGATACTCAGCACAACCACTCCGAAAATTGCGATCCGCTTAAAAACTTGAACCTGAGTGTGTATGCTTCGAGCTATCCGATTATCTTCAATATCTATAGGATGTTGTTTCTGAATTATTTCAGCCACCACATCAATGATGCGAATTGCCAACCAGCCTAATCCAGATATCAAAGCCCAACCCAACCACTTATCTAGAAAAACCACATTAAGTGATGAACCCAACAGGGCACCCTGCATCGCAATTACAGGAACCAAAAAATAAATGGGTCCTCGAACATGTGCCTTTAGATGTTCAGCGTTAACCGATTTTAATCCTGTAAAGAACACTTTAAAAATAATGCGGATCAATACTTTCACAATCAAAAGACTGAATAGTCCCGCAGTGAGTAAAATAAGGTAAGGTTGCAGCACTGTCCCCCAATACCCCCAATCAATCGATTCTGTACCTTTCATGACTCAATCACCCTAACTCCAACAAAGACAGTCGGTTAAAACTTAAGCTTATCCCCACATCAACTAAGGTATAATGCAATACACTATAGAATACTAGTATGGAGCATCATGTTACGTTCACTACAGATATTTGTAGATCTTGTCACAACAGAAAACTTCACTGAAACCGCCGACCGCAATTATCTCACGCAGTCAGCCGTCAGTCGTCATATCAAAAGCCTAGAAGAAAAACTCGGGCATCGACTTATTGCGCGAGGACGCGGACAATTCCAACTCACTTCAGCAGGCAAGCTCACTCATGAAGCAGCCCGTGATGTTTTGGCCCGCATGGATGAATTGGAACAACAACTTCACCAAGACTCCGACATCGAAATTACCGGCATACTGCGCATTCACACAACGCAAATCCCCGGTATTTACCGCTTACCTGATATTGCGGGGAAATTTCTCACCGAATTCCCTAAAATCGATTTGCAAATTGAATTTTCTAAGAACAAAGACATCTATGAATCTTTGTTATCGGGGGCCATTGATTTAGGCATCGTAGAACACCCAAAACCGCACCCAGAACTGAATTGTGAAATTTTCAATCATGAACCCCTAGTGCTTATTGTGCCGCATAATCACGAACTGGCAACTCAAACATCCATCAAGCTCAAAGAATTGAATGGGCAAGCGTTTGTGACTGCCCACCAGGGCGTCGCTCGCCGTGATGCTTTTGACAAACTCATTGAAGACCATAATATTCAAATCTCATACCCCTATGCTTTTGACAATGTTGAAATTGTGAAAGCTGCTGTAAAAAACTCTATGGGTATTGCTTTAATGCCTAGAATTGCCGTTCATCAAGAAGCTGGCGAAGATTTTGTTGCTGTAGAAATCAATGACCGCACACTCAAGAGACCTTTAGGGGTTCTACACCGCAAAGCCGAACCTCTCACTGCAGCAGCCAAAGGCTTTTTGGACACCTTAGTCAATACTTCCATGCCCTCACCAGCCATGGACTAGCCTCTCTTCTTCAGCTTAACTCACAATCTACAACCACGGGCAAGTGATCTGAAGCTTGTCTGTGCAAGCTCGGCACTTGAACATCTAATACTTTCCACTCATGGCTCAAAAATATGTGATCAATGCGTAAAACTGGCCAGCAACTGGGAAAAGTTGCCTTACGCTTAAAACCATTCATATGTTGCGCATCCAACAGTTTAGATCTCATCTTTCGATAAACACGGCTCAAAGGGATTGCATTCATATCTGCACAAAAAATCACGGGTCCTTTTTTAGCTGCCGCTGCTATCCATTCATCACTCAAAAGAGTATCGACCTGACACCCCCTTTCCTGAGCAGTCAAACCCAGATGCGTGGTGATCACTTGTACAGATTCTTTTCCAGGAATCTGAACAGACACCCATAAAGCACCGCGTGGCTCCTTGACCGGATTCCATATGCCATACCGATTTTTCTTAACCTTTATCTCTGAACCCGGCAACGATTTTGCCTGAATACACTGCATGGGATATCGGCTAAAGATCGCATTCCCATAAGATCCTTGTTCCATTGAAAAAGCGGGCGAAAAATGAAATAGGTATTTCAAATAATTCGCTATCAGCTGAGGCTGATCAGAACGATGACTCCGATCTTGATCGACATCCAGTTCTTGCAGAGCAACAATGTCAGGATCTATATCAGCAATCACTTGAGCAATCCGCTCATGCGACACTAACCCGTCAGACCCTTTACAGCTATGAGCATTAAACGTCATCACACGCATCAGAGCTAATAAGTAGTCACACCGGTTAACTGTTGCAAATAATACAAAGCGCTTAAACGTAAAGACCCCTTGGTCTTCGGATCTGCTAAGTATGTGTACGGCTCACTGCATATACGCTCAAAATAGCCTTCGACATCTGCAATAATTTGCTGAGTAATACCTGTTTCAATACGCAGCATGAGCTCTAAAGTGTACCCACCCACGTTACGTCGCGTGAAATTAGCGGTACCACCATAAACAATGGCACGCTCAGCCTGCTTGATCAACATCAGCTTAGAATGCAACTCATCGTGTTCATTGTTCCACCAAAACAACCGCACCTTACCCTGAGACCGTTTGAGTAATTGCACTGCCGTGACTTGATTGGGCAGACCCAGTTTTTCCATACCAAATGACTGCAAATTCTGATCAAGTACTACGTCAACTAAAACCCCTCTCCTTGAGGCTTTAACAAGCGACTTGACCATAGAACGATCTCCTAAAAACAGCATAGCTACTTTTATTTCATCGCCCGTTTGTGTCTGGTTGATATCATTGAGCAACTTTTTTTTGATAAGCTTTTCGGTAAAAAGCCTAACCTTAATAGACCCGGGCTCTTTTTTCTCTGGTATACGGATTGAAAGGTCTGCATCTGAAAGCTTGGCTACCGCTTTTTCTGCCCGCAAACAATCTAATGCGATACAGGGATCTTCTATGGTAAAGCCAATATTAGACAACCAACTGCTGGCTTCGTGGATATTACAAGAAGTGACTAAAGACACATAAGTGTTGCCAGAATCACAAAGCACCAGTTTTCTATGATTCGCCCTGGCATTGATCCCTTTTAAGATGGCACGCAAGGTAACTTTTCGACCTTCGCTACTAGCCATCGGATCAGGAATCCAACCTTTTCCTTTAGTGCCAAACCATTGTAAAAAGATACGCCAAATTCCAGCATACATATAATTACGATCTCTTAACTGATTAATGTCCGTCACTATCACTTCAATGCCAGCTTGCTTTAAGGCTTGTAACGGCCCTGCTTCATAATTCCCGTAAAAGTTATTGATTGGATCTGTAATAAAAAACAACTTAAGATCCGGCTTGCTTTGCTTAGTCGCCACTAGAAGATCCACAAGTTGTCGTGTCGTAGGAAGATAATCTCCATCTTGGGTTTTGTTTGTATTAAATAAGAACATATCAATGATCACAAACTTCTCTGCTTGACTCACCAATCCAAAAATGGTGTCCAATATTTGTTGCTCAGAATGTCTCTGATCATCCTCCCACCAACTTAAATCATAAATAAATTTGATTTCACTAGGCTCTACAGTGCGTTCTGGCCCACTATAATCAACACCGCGAGGCATTGCTCTAAGGCTAAAATAAAGCATCACCAAAAGATAAGTGAGACCAAAACACACCCAAAAAGCTGTAGAGTCTAGAAACGCTAACATTTAATTTAAGCAGACTTTGTCGGATCTAATGTCGCTAGAATACTAGCCATATCATCTGCATGTTCTTCTTCTTGTGCCAGAATTGTTTCCAACATGCGACGCGTCGTGGAGTCTTTATCTCCAATATATCGGATCATTTCTGCATAGGATTCAATGGCAATCCTCTCTGCAATTAGGTCTTCCTTAACCATATCTACTAAGGTGTCTCCTTCAACATATTGGGCATGACTCCGCGTATGCAAACCCTCGGGGTTAAAATTAGGTTCACCGCCAAGTTGAGTGATGCGAGCTGCTATTGAGTCTGCATGAGCCTGCTCTTCATTAGCATGTTCTAAAAACTCTTGCGCCACACTTTCAGCATGAATACCTTCTGCCATATAAAAGTGGCGTTTGTACCTCAAAATACACACAATCTCTGTAGCTAAAGCTTCATTTAATAGCTTGATTACTGTTTCTAAATCTCCACGATAACTATTCGTAACAGCCCCCTTATCCATGTGCTGCCGAGCTCTCTCTCGTATCGCTTTAATATCCATCACAAATGTTTGATCATTACTCATTTTTGTCTCCTGTTTTCTTCAATTGAGATTCTCTAATATGCCCATAATTGAGCAAAGCCACAAATAAGCTGCCTCCAATCAAATTACCCAGCAAAGCCCACCCTATAAAACTGAACACTTGTCTTAAGGTAAATTGGTCACTGATCATATAGGCAGTAAACATTTCAACAGAACCTGCAATAGAATGATGCAAACCTCCCAAACCAATCAGAAACGTCACAATGTAAACACAAGCAATTT
>JAJDCC010000167.1 GCA_029261015.1 Candidatus Omnitrophota bacterium
CGCATGCTTAAGTACTGCGCCTGATTCAACCACGGGAATGAATTCACCATTCACCTGTTCAAAGAGGATCATCTCCATACCTGTTGTGCCATCTGCCCGTGTAGCCATAAATGGCAATGAAGCATTCTGCAGCAGCTCAACATCGCCAGCATTGTAGTAGAGCTGCCCCTTGACGATACCAATGAAACCTCGGTTGAACCCTAAGTTGCCATTAGGCAATACAGCCAAAATCTCCCTATGTGGACTCTGTGCCTGATAAGCTGCAACCACTTCTTCAATGGATTTCCTCACATCATCGGAGTTACCGATTAATGTGTTTTCTACTCGGTCAAACTGAACACCAAATTCTCCTGTATCCAAAAACCCTTCATCAGCCATCAATAAAACTACCTGAGCTCCTTGATCTAGTAACTCAACATACGGTTGTTTATGAGTAAATTGATTTAAATTAATTTTAACGGCGTTGGCAGGTGAAATCAGCCAAACGGATTCCTGTTGCTTAAACATGCCATCACCCTGGCGGCGTGTATGTAGAATCGTAGCTACATCAAAAACTCTATGTTCATCTGAAACCCCTGTCACAAAATGCTCTTCTGTAGCATAAAAAATATAGCCCATTTCATCACCCAAGACGCGCCGCATGTGCGCATCGGCTTGCTCCAATGAAATACCATACTTATTGAGAATACCCAGGGCAACTGGTGTAAAGACCATATCCAAATCGCTTGGCGGCGCCACACCGGCCTTGCCCATGTGATGCCGATCATCCGCATAACTACCAAACAATAGAATCTCTACTTGAACCCTCTCTTGCTGCGATAGAGGGAGCCCTTCAACCAAATCTGACACCGCGGTTTGAATGTCTTGTAAAGCTTGCGATTGACTTCGTCGTGGCTGATTCAGTGGCGCATGGAACTGTGCCATTTCACGTTTAATGTTTTCAGGTTTTTTCCGCTCCTCATCAAGTATAGCTGTGTGTATTTGATCAAGTTGCTTCCTTGCTGTTCTTACTTCAGGACGATTCTCATAGCGTCGGCTCAGCACACGACTCTGCTCGCTTGGAGACAATCCGTGTAATTGTTTAAGGGTTTCTGTCCAACCTTCTTCATCTAAATAGCGATAAACCGCATTCCGTACCAGGTTCTGTCTTCCAGGCTTCAAATAATCCTCCAACACAGCCACACGCTCTACTAATGATAGCTGTGCATCTATTGGCGGTAAAATTTCATCAGCAATGTGCTCAAGCAGCGCGAATAATCCCGCAATATCCATACCCATTGCTTGGGCTTGACGCATACTTTCTCTAGCAGAGTCTCGGGTCATTCCCGGCACCACTTGCTCAATATTCTGCAGCACCCAAGCCTGTGCGATTAAGCTGGGCCCCTCAAGTGCTGCATCAAATCGCGAATGGGTTAACTCATCAAATAAAGCCAAGAACTGCATAATTTGAGGCGAACGCATATCGATTAAAATGACATCAGCCTGTTCTGGCCCTTGCCAATCATACCTAAACGTTTCACCGGCACGATCAGAGCCTAAAGTCATCACTAAATGAGGTTGAGGCCGTGCACGCGAATTATCTGCGGGCCAATAAGCATTCAACATTTGCTGCAACAAAAGCTGTTGCGTAGACACTTGTGCGATAAATGCTTGTTTATCGCGCATGATGTGTGCGGGCACCACAGAGTCCATGGTGGCTGTTGTTTGTTCTTCTTGTGCCAATTGCTCTTTAAGGATTCTCCATAAGACTTCTGATTTCACTTCAGCTGTGCTTGCTCCCAATTGAGTAACATGAGCCCTTATTTCCGGATAGCCGCTCCAAGCTGAATCGTAAACAAAGAAGCTTGTTGAACCCTTCTGTATACCATCTCTTTTGCTGGAATCGTCGACAATACCTAAGACAGCTTGCATGAATCTTACCCAGGAAGAATAGCCTTGAGGTGGCTCATATTCATCCAACGCTTCGATTTGAATGTGATGCTCTTTGAAAGCAGTCAGAGCTTCTATAATGCTATTTATAGGTGCTGGATCAAGATCCCCTTCGACATATCTAGCCAACATATTGAGCAGGTTTAACGAATTGAGAGACTCACCATACTTATCTTGAAACTCGATCCACAGCCGACCGCTCATTCCTGCATTGACCAAAATATCCATAGCATCATGCACACTGGGTGCAACAAGATCACCAGAGACGCTTCGTCGCCACACAGCGAAACTGCGATTATTGTTTAAATCATGCTCTAACTCAAAAACCACAAAATCGCTCATAAAATCTTCTAGACGTCCGCCATATCGCGTCAAAGCTTCAAGCGCTAAAGCCAAGTCTTCGTTTTCAGTCGTCAATAAAATCGCTCCCTCTTGCATTGATTCAAGCAATCGAATCAAATCTGTTTCTGGGGACACTTGATAGCCCACATGATTTAAGAAAATCACATCGATACCTTGAATATTACGCTGATTGAGAAGCCACTGCCGCAGATCAAGCTGCTCAACATTTCGAATATAACCCGTAATAGTTTCAATATTTTCGTTGATCTCTCTTGCGATTTCGGCCTGTTCAAGCTCATAATTACGCAACGCTTGATCTGGATCGACCGTCAATGAACCAATAGTCATAGGCTCAGGCTCTTCAACCTCTACAGACTGATCTTGATACACTATAGAACGAAACTCCTGCACCACATCTGCATCAGGCTCAATGGCATCCAAACGAATCTCTAGATCCTGTCCGTACTCAGACTCCCATTGAGAGACAGCATAGGCAATCGATAGTGGTTCTTTACCACTCACACCAATCCCAATGCTCAGGATATTAACCGAACGCTTTGCATTGCTGTGTCGTGTCTGAGTTAATAAATCTTGTAGAAACTTTAATTGATCACCGTGTCTTAAAAAGCTTGAGCGCGTAAATTCGGCCTCACGTGTATGCGAGGGTTCCAAATTTTCTAATGCTTCGCGGGAAAGCAGTGGACTACGCGTCGATGCTAAAAGCCATTCGGGCAACTCACTTGTTTGAGTTTGCCTCCCCAAAAAACGTGGACGATACTGACTCAGGTCAGGCAACTTACTCATCAACCAATGCACCGGCTTCATTTGTTGCACATCACTTCGTGCGAGTAATTCTTGCTTATACAACATCGCTATAAAAACCAAACCACTTAACATCAAAATTCCGGCAATTCCACCTACTGCGACCATCGGCACCCAAGCGTTGAGCCTATCCAAACCTGCTTTCTGCTGGCGCTTGAGAATCCATTCGCGCATAGGATAATCCAGAGCACTTATCGCACGCTTTAAATCGCTTGAATCCACCAAAGATAAGGATTCATTCTCATGATGCAAAACTTCTATAATCTGCTGAAAACGTTCTTCCATCACATCACTGGGCTCTTCTTCTGATTCTATGCCCAGACTCAAAGCACTAAAGACACCCTCCATATAATTTGAAAGACGCCTATCATCTGATGGATACCCTCGATTCACCAGGGTTTGCAGATGACCTTGCCCAATCAGAGAAGACTCTTGCAATAAGGTCAAACTCTCTTCTAATGAAGACCTGATCAGATCTCCTGTTGCCCGTACCGCTCTTTGCTGCGCGACATTGAATCCGCTGTCCTTGATAATGGATTCGATGAACAAGTTTGAGTGTTCAATCAAACTCGGAATCCAATTAATGTAGTCAACACCTTCATCAGCTATTCGCTGAGAAATATACCCTAAAGCAAATGCGAGTACGGATTCTTTTTGTGACCAGTTCACACCACTCGATACTATTGAGTTCATTAAACTAGGCAATTCGGCTGCAGCCAAATTGTCATAGTAGTGCACCATGTTTCGATCTATAGTGGACCTTATAGCGGTCGCGGTCCGTGCAATATCTCCATCTCGATCCGCATAAAAAGCAATTAAAGCATCCAGTCCTTTGTACATATTTTGAATGGATTCCTCGCGACTAAACCCAATAATTTGGCTATCAAATATAATGGATCTCATCGCATCTTTTACGTAGATATCAAGGTCTTCCTGTTCAACAAACCCTTCTTTCATGACTTCTAAAACGGCACGCACATCTCTTAACACTAACACGCCATCTGTTGAATCATCTTGAGCAGTGTAGAGCGCTAACAGCGTTTCTAAAGCCTCTGCATACTGATGTGTGACTTGCTGATAAAGAACATCATCAATATTGTCTGGCGTAGGCAATTGCCTCAGCACTTGGATCATTTCATTGATACGGTTGATTGATGCTGACACAGCTGATTCACTCTTATGGAAATCTAGCAATTCCACCGCTATTGTGGTCCACGCCTTAGATGAGTAGCTATAAGGATTATTGACATCTCCTTGTAGTAGGTCGTCGACATCCCTGCTGATATAAATGTTATCGATGCTGCTTAAATGACTTTGCGCGACT
>JAJDCC010000168.1 GCA_029261015.1 Candidatus Omnitrophota bacterium
GAAAAAGATGTGGTACCGCCACGCACGGGCCACGTTGTTCCCTATTCAGTGGGGTGAGCCTTTTGGGCTTGTGCTGCTTGAGTCTATGGCTTGTGGAACTCCTGTTATTGCTTTTCGTAAGGGGTCTGTGCCTGAAATTATAGTCCATGGGAAAACGGGTTTTATTGTAGATACTGTTTCTGAAATGGTGAAGTCTGTAGAACTGTTGGATCGGATTGATCCTAAAATTTGTCGTAAGCACGTTAAAGATAATTTCTCAATTGCAAGTATGGCCGGAAAGTATGCGGATCTATACCAGTGGATTGTGAATGAAAGAGTTTATTGCCTAGAGATATTCCTGTAAGTAATGGTTCTTTTCTGGTTAATTTTGATGCGGATTATCAAATACGAGATGTGTATTTTCCTCATATAGGTCAAGAGAATCATGCCAGTGGGCGTCCTTTTCGCTTTGGTGTTTGGGTGGATGGTCAGTACACATCGGTAGGCTCGGACTGGGATAAAGATCTACGATATCAAAATGAAAGTCTGGTGACCCAGGTTGTCCTTAAAAATAAAGAATTAGGTTTAGAATTCCATTGTGAAGATGTTGTTGATTTAGATGTGAATGTTTATGTGCGAAAAATTAAAGTCATCAATTTATTCAATCATCCAAGACATGTTCGTCTTTTCTTTAATCATGATTTTAGCCTTTATGGCAATGATATTGGAGGCACTGCCTATTTTGATCCACGCAGTCGGTCGATTATTCATTACAAAATGCATCGGTATTTTTTAATGAGCAGTTGGGCCCAGGATGTATGGGGTGCGCAACACTATACTTGCGGTAGAAGGGATGCGCTGGAGACGGCAGATTTGATCGATTATAAAAAGAGTGGAGAACTGAATGGGAATCCCTCTTCGTGGGGGTCTCCCTATTCAACTTTGGCAATTTGGTTAGAGGTTCCAGCTAAAAAAGAATCTGTAGCCTATTATTGGATAGCTGCAGGAACAACCTATGATGAAGTGGCCGATCTGAATTTGCAGGTCCATCAGCAAACACCAGATATGTTGATCAAGCGCTCTTCAAAGTATTGGAAAACATGGATCAATCGAGATGGTTTGCAGCCGGAAGGTTTGCCTCAGTCGGTGACCGAATTGTTTAACAGAAGCTTATTGATTGTAAGGACTCAAATTGATAATCATGGAGCTATTATTGCGGCCAACGATTCGGATATTGTGCGTTTTGGAAAAGACACCTATTCCTATATGTGGGGCAGAGATGGCGCTTTTGTTGCAGCTGCCTTAGCTAAGGCCGGGTACTCGCATGTCTGCATGAAGTATTTTGATTATTGCGAACGCATATTGTCTGAAGAAGGTTATTTGTTTCAGCATTACAATCCCGATGGTTCTTTGGCAAGCAATTGGCATTCTTGGCTCGTTGATGGTAAGGAAGTATTGCCTATCCAGGAAGATTCTACAGCATTAACGTTATGGGCTCTGTGGATTCATTATCAGAACTTAAATGATGTTGAGTTTATTCGTCCGCTGTATGGATCCCTCATTAAGAAGGCTGCGGATTTTTTGGTGCAGTATCGAGACCCAAAAACGCATCTTCCGTTACCTTCTTATGATCTTTGGGAGGAACGGTATGCTTTGCATGCTTACACTATCGCTTCGGTAGTTGCAGGGCTTAGAGCTGCAGCACATTTCTCAAGACTTTTTCAGGATGATGCTCAGGCAGAAGGTTATGATGCGGTGGCCGAAGAGATTACAGTGGCGTTGAAGAAGCATTTTTATCATGGTGGTCTGAAGCGTTATGCGCGTTCAGGTATCCGTACCGACCAAGGATACCGTTTGAACGAAGTGATCGATGTCAGCTTACTGAGTTTAGAAACTTTGGGTGTTTTGGATGCAAATGACCCGCGCATGATTGAAACGGCCAATGAAGTGCGCGAACAGTTGTGGCTTAAAACAGTGGTTGAGGGATGTGCTCGTTATCAAGGGGATGTCTATCAACGTGCTGAGGATAGTCCTGAGGATATCCCTGGTAATCCGTGGTTCATTTCAACGTTGTGGTTGGCTGAATACCTGATTGATAAGGCGCAAAATCTCCAACAGTTGGAAGTGACGTTACCTTATTTTGAGTGGTGTGTTAAGAATGCGTTGCCATCAGGAGTGCTTGCCGAACAAGTCCATCCTGTATCTGGAGTCCCCTTGTGTGTTTCTCCTCTTACGTGGAGTCATTCTGCTTTTATTTGGACGGCGTTACGTTATAGCGAGAAATATCAGTCCTTTACCAAAAGCTAAGGTCTCTTCAGTTTTTCTCAGTCTAAAATCGACACTTTCTTTGCCTCAGTGCGTCTAAATAGATAAGACAGCGACGCAATCTACCCGAGGCAATCAATATTTTAAGGAGTCAGAAGTAATGGTGCGTACACGGACTCATAGGTTTTGGATCGTTATTTGTGGATTGGGAGCGGCCAGCTTGTTTTTCCCCGCCCAAGCTGAAGCTCGATCATGGAAGCATAAACACGACTATCATGATCGATCTATTCGGTTTGCTCCCAGTTCACATTCGTTTGTGAAAATCTCTGTAGGGGGGCGCCCTTATCATTATCGAGATGGACATTATTTTAATTGGACAAGGAGAGGGTTTCAGCGTGTTGCCGCACCAATAGGTGCAGTAGTTGCTTATATTCCTCAAGAACATAAGACGGTAGTGATTGACGGGGTGGTTTATCACAATTACGATGGGGTTTATTACAAGGGGGGTGCGGCAGGGTACACTGTGGTTCCAGTGCAAACCATGACAGTCAATGTCCCTAATGCTAACGGAAGCTATACCCCAGTTGTTTTGCAATCAAAAACCGATGGTGGGTATATTGGCCCCCAAGGTGAGTTCTATCCGGAGTTTCCCAAAATCGAACAGCTAAGCGCCATGTATGCCAAAAATTGACGAACAAAAACTCATTGAATCAGCACAATCCGGGAACCACGACGCGTACACGCAATTGGTGCAGTTGCACCACGTACGCGTTCGTGGTTTCTGTCGTTCACTTTTAAGCCATACCGCTGATGCGGATGATGCGGCCCAGGAAGTGTTTATTAAAGCGTATCGGGGGATTAACCGATTTCGGGGGGAAGCGTCTTTTTCTTCGTGGTTATACCGCATTGCAGCGAATCACTGTAAGGATGTTTTGCGTAAGCGGATGCGTCAAAAAACAGATTCCTGGGACGCCTTAGTCGAAAAAGGGGGGGATCAGGTTGAAGCCTTAGCGGCAACAGAAGACCCTCAGCATAAATCGGGGGTGGATGCTGAGCTTATGCTACAGGCTTTGAAAACGGTTTCAGCGGATTATAGGCAAATCTTGCTTTTAAGGGAGGTTGAAGGACTGCGTTATGATGAATTGCAGTTAGCGCTGGGATGTTCCTTGGATGCGGTTAAAGGCCGCCTGAAGCGTGCTAGGCAGGCACTATCTATGGGCTGGCGACACCTTTCGGATAAGGAGAGCGTCTAATGGGTAAGGGATGGGAAAATATGGATCATCAAACGATTCAGGATAATTTGTGGTTGTTGAATGATGCGGAGCTGCCTGCTCAAGAACGGCAGGTCTTGGTTGATCATTTGGTGGGGTGTCCTGATTGCTCTGAACAAGTTGCGCAGTGGGCTTTGGAGCAGCAGACTTTTTCTGCGCTTCCCAAAACAGAAAAGTCGGATTTTTTTGTGCAGCAAACAGCCGAGCGTATTCGTGCTTTGCCTGAAAGACGAGGTGCTTTTACTTGGCCCGCTTGGCTGTCTTTGCCGCAGTGGAGTCCGGTGTTTGGGGCTGGGTTGGCGACAGTGGCTATCTGTTTAGTGTTCATACAAGGTGCGGCGGCTGTTTCTACGGAAACTTTATTGTTGGCAGGGATGCCTGATACAGAGTCCTGGATGTTTGCAGCGACAGATGCAGATTCAGCTATTTTGCTAGGTTTACCAACGGAGTAAAAGTGATGAAACGTTACCAAGTAGTTGGGCTTGTTTTTTTTGCACTGGTGATCGGTTTTGGTTTAGGGCTTAATGTCGCACGCCAAAAAAGTTGGAAACAGTACAAGTCTGGAAAAATGAAAACACATATGTTAGAGAAGTTTAGCCGTACGCTAGAGTTAACAGAGACCCAAAAAGAATCTGTTAAGGTGATTTTGGATGCTAAGCAGCAACAGTTGCGCGCATTACGTCAGGAAATGCACCCACGATTTGAAGAGCTACGAGCCCAAACCCGTGAAAAAATATTGCCTTTACTCTCAGACGAACAGAAAGTAAAGTTTGATGTGATGGAAAAAGAGTTTGAGGCTAAGCGTAGAAAATGGAAAGATAAGCATTTAGATTCAGATAAGTCTTCTGCGCCTGTAGAATAGAGTGTAAATGAAGGTTTTCAAAAATCGAGTCACTATAAGTTTAATTTCTGCAACGCTCGTCA
>JAJDCC010000169.1 GCA_029261015.1 Candidatus Omnitrophota bacterium
TTTGAAACTTTCAGAAGTTCAGCGGTGTAAAAACTTTTTTGCTTTAGGCATGATGTTTTGGTTGTATGACCGCACCATGGATTTTACTAAGGGTTGGATTCAAAAGAAGTTTGCCAAGCGTCCTGAGATTGCAGCTGCGAATGTGGCTGCGTTGCAGGCCGGCTATAACTATGCGGATATTGTGGAGGTATTGCCAACACAGTATCAGGTGCCCAAAGCTACCTTAGATCAGGGGACTTACCGTAAAGTGACCGGAAATGAAGCTTTGGCAATCGGTTTGGTGGCTGCGGCGAACAAGGCTAAAAAGAAGATCATTTATGGGTCTTATCCCATCACACCAGCTAGCTCCATTTTGCATGAATTATCAAAGCGCAAAAATTACGGTGTGCGTACTTTTCAGGCTGAGGATGAAATTGCGGCGATGGGTGTGACGATCGGTGCGGCATTTGCAGGTGAGATTGCTGTTTGTGGAACGAGTGGTCCAGGGATGTGTCTTAAAGCTGAGGCTTTAGGGCTTGCTGTTATGTCTGAGTTGCCCGTTATTGTGATTAATGTGCAACGAGGGGGGCCCAGTACGGGTATGCCCACCAAAACAGAACAAGCAGATCTTTTGCAGACCATGTATGGTCGCAATGGGGAGTCTCCGTTAATTGTATTGGCGCCACAAAGTCCATCGGATTGTTTTCGGATGGCTTTTGAAGCTGTACGGTTAGCCACGACGCATATGACCCCGGTGGTCCTATTATCAGAAGGTTACTTGGCTGAGTCTGCTGAACCATGGAAATTGCCGAAGGTTGAAGATTTAGCTGATATTCGCATCGAGCATCCTGTGGCTACCGATAAACCTTTCTTGCCATATGATCGCGATGAAAAAAACTTGGTGAGGCCTTGGGGAATTCCTGGGACACCTGGACTTGAACATCGTGTCGGTGGTTTGGTGAAGGCAGATAAAACAGGAAATGTCAGTTACGACCCTGAGAATAACCAAAAAATGGTGGATTTGCGGGCCGAAAAAGTTTTGCGAGTGGCTAATGACATTCCAGAGCTTGAAGTGCGCGGGAAAAAATCAGGCAAACTGCTTATTTTAGGTTGGGGTGGGACTTATGGTTCCATCTACCAGGCTGTGACCAATCTCTTGGCTGAGGGTAAAGAAGTGTCACAAGCACATCTGACGTATGTGAACCCATTCCCTAAGAATTTGGGTCAAGTGTTAGAGCAGTTTGACCAAGTGTTGATCCCGGAGCTGAATATGGGGCAATTGTTGATGTTGATCCGGCATAATTTTCCAAAGGTGAATGCAATGGGTTATCACAAAGTTAAAGGTTTGCCGTTTCAAGTGCAAGAAATTGAGAACAAAGTGAAGGAGCTGTTATGAGCACAGCGGGTGCTGCACCAAGTCCGTCCTATTCCAAAGAGGATTTTGCATCTGGGCAAGATGTGAGGTGGTGTCCAGGTTGCGGAGACTATTCTATCTTGGCGACGATGCAGCGCACTTTATCCCAATTTGATATTCCTCGCGAAAACTATGCATTTATTTCAGGTATTGGTTGTTCGAGCCGATTTCCTTATTACATGAACACTTATGGGTTTCACACCATTCACGGACGGGCTCCAACCATTGCTTCGGGTTTGAAATGTGCCAACCCTGATTTGAATGTGTGGGTCATTACGGGGGATGGTGATGGACTCAGTATTGGGGGCAATCACCTGATCCATTGTTTGCGCCGCAATATGGATTTGAATATTGTTTTAGTGAACAATCAGATTTATGGTCTCACTAAAGGCCAGTATTCTCCAACGTCAGAGATGGGGAAGGTCACAAAGTCGACGCCTATGGGGTCGATTGACTATCCGATCAATGCTTTGTGTTTAGCCATTGCCTCAGAGGCTACTTTTGTTGCGCGTACTTTAGACACGGCACCGGCACACATGAGTCATGTTTTTAAGCGTGCTATGGAACACAAGGGTGTGTCCTTCATTGAGGTGTACCAAAACTGCATCATTTTCAATGACAAAACATTTGCCCCGGTGACGGGTCGTGACAATCGTGATGAGCGGATGGTTTATCTAGAGCACAACAAACCCCTGGTATATGGGCGTGCAAAAGATAAAGCCATAAGGTTGAATGGTTTAACGCCAGAAGTTGTTGATTATCAAGAAGGTATGGATACGTCCGATTTATTGATTCACAATGAGGCAGAACCCAATCCGCATTATGCGTATCTTTTGACGCAGATGACTTATCCTAAAATGCCAGTGCCCTTTGGTGTTTTTCGCTCTATCGAAAGACCCACTTATAACGATATGATGGAGCAGCAGGTAGAGGCAGCGATTAAAAAACAAGGGCCGGGCGAGTTGAAGCCTTTGATTTATGGCAACGAAACCTGGGCGGTGAGTTGATGAAAAGCACATGTCCTTCATGTGGTGTTAGCGTGATCGCAGGTAGTGATCGGTGTGAGGAGTGCATGCACTCTTTAATGCAAAGTGATCTACCCAAGCCTTGTGAAGATGATCGCTTTCAAAATGCTATGATGACAGCGCCTATTGTTCAAATATTACCTAAAAAAGATGTCCTTGTTGCTGAGAAAACAGATTCGATAGAAAAATTAGCGGCAGTGCTTCAAAAGGAACAAGAGAACTGTGTGCTCGTTTACGAAAATCATCGTTTGGTGGGCATTATTAGTAATCGAGACTTGCTGCGCAAAGTTTTAGGTAAATACGAAGACCTTTCTATGGTGACTGCGGGTATGGTGATGACTCCCAAACCGGAAACAGTGACTGCTAATGATCCCCTAGGCTATGCTGTGAATAAAATGTCGATGGGAGGATTTCGGCATGTTCCTGTAGTAGCAGATGATGGAACACCAATCAGCGTGATTACCATCAATGACGTATTCAATTATCTTTCCCGCCACGCTGCACGTTAGTATACAATAGTGTATTGTAATTCCCTGAACTAACATAAATTATCTATAAAGATTGAATTAACGCAGGGTGACTATGCCTATTCAGGCGTTATTGCTTGAAGATAATCCCGATGATGTCGAATTGCTGCGCTTTCATTTAAGCGAGAGCAGAGATGTTCAGGTGAGTGTGTCTAACACGCTTAAGTCTGCGTTGGTGCAGCTCCAAGATACCGATTTTGATGTCGCCCTCATTGATCTTTCTGTGCCCGATAGCCAAGGTTTGGAAACTTTTATAGAAGTCCAAAGTACTTGTCCTTCTGCGGCGATTGTGATTCTTACCGGATTAGATGACCAAAGCGTGGCCTCTCAAGCTATTCAGCGTGGTGCACAAGACTATCTCAATAAAAATGATGTGAACGGGCGGCTGCTTGAACGGGTGATTCGTTACGCCATTGAGCGTAAGCGTGCCCAACATGCGCTTAAGGTGGCGCACCTTGAGCTTAAAGAGGCCCACAAACAGCTGAAAACAACACAGGCACAATTGATTCAAATTGAAAAAATGGAGTCTGTCGGTCGCTTGGCAGCTGGTATGGCACATGAAGTGATGAATCCTCTGGCCATTATTTTGCAGGGTGTGAGTTATTTAGAATCAGAATCAGAAGCTGACGCTGGTGATTGGCAAACGCGGCGTGAAGTGATTACCTACATGCGCGAATCTGTGATACGTGCTCAACATATTGTTAAAAGCTTGCTCGATTTTTCAAGGCCTTCGCGATTAGAGCTTAAAGAAGTCGATATCAGTGCACTCCTAGAAGAGGCGTTAAATTTGGTTGAACGTCAAATGGTGTTCAAGCAGATCAAGCTTGTGCATGACATTGAAGAAGAGCTTCCTCGCATTCTTGCTGATGAGAATCAGCTTATCCAAGTGCTCATTAATCTCATAGCAAATGCTTATCAAGCAATGGATCGGAAAGGGCAAATTATATTGCATGCCTATCCGCATATGATTACAAAAGATGAGTTAGATCGGCATCCTGAGATCAAGGAAAAATTTCAACACGAACAGCAAGCCGTTGTTGTGGTTATTGAAGATTCTGGTCCAGGTATGGATGAAGATCGTTTGGCAAAGATTTGGGATCCTTTTTTTACGACTAAAGCTCCCGGTAAAGGAACAGGGTTAGGCCTCTCCATTGTTAGAACCATCATTCAAGCGCACCAAGGCGTTATCTTCACTACATCAAAGCTAGGTGAAGGCACAAAGTTTTTTATCTACTTAGCACCCGCTTAAGCATTACAATACCTTCCATGAGTTTTAATCGCTTATCCGTAAGTGTCATTCTGGGTTTAACAGGGTTCTTGCAAGGTGCTTGTTTGATTTTGATGGGTGCCTCAAGCCTTACCTTAAAATCTTCTGATTGGTCGGCTTTACGCGATGATCAATATGGTAGCTTGTTTGTCGTTATGGTTATTTTTGCCATTATAAGCTCTGTATTGACTCAAACATGGGTAGAACGTTTTGGCAGGGCGCGTGTTTATTGTGTCGGGTATTTGGCTTTTTTCCTGTATGTATGTACTTTATACGGTTTACTGCTGACACGTGGGGCACAAGGGCCTAGTTATATTTTGCTGATCCTGGCCAATCTGATTTTAGGACTCGGTTTTGGCATACTCTGTGCGATGCTGAATGCGCTTATTGTCGATTGGTATCCGCAGCATCCCAATATGGCGATGACCGGGTTACACAGTTGTTTTGGTATTGGTGCAGGATTAACCCCATTAGTGGTGAGTCGCTATGTTTTGCTGGAAAACTGGTCTGGGGTGTTGCATTTACTTTTAGCAGGTTTTTTGTTGGTAGGAATACTCAGCCTTAAGGTTCCGCTATTTGCTGTGTCATCGAATAATCAGCGTTCGGGCGGATTCCTGAAAAGTTTTTTTGCGATGGAAAAGCAAGCACGCTTTTTTCTTTTAGTGATTTTGCTGTATGGCTGTATTGAAGCGTTGGTCGGTAACTGGACACTCAGTTATTTGAATGATGTTAAGGGTGTGTCTTTGGAATCCGCTTCGACAGCTTTGGCTCTTTTTTGGAGTTTATTAACGGTGGGACGTATCCTGGCTAGCATTGCCATGATATGGGTTCAGCCTAAAATGATTTACCGGATGCTTCCTCTATGTATGGCCGCTTCTTTCTTTGCTTTGGTTCAAGTTGAAGGGGCACGCCAGATTGGTTGGGTCTATGTGGCTTTGGGACTGAGTTTTTCTAGCTTTTTTCCTTTAAGCGTTGGGATTGCGGCTCAAGCCTTTCCTCGATGGCAAGCCTGGTTATCCAGTTTATCCGTCACAGCTTTAATGATTGGCGTGGGTTTGGGGAGCTTTATGCCTGGTTGGTTGCGTCAGCAGGGTTGGTTGGGATTGACCGAACATTACCAAGCTGCTGTCGGAGGAGCCCTTGTATTGGGAGTTTTGGTGTTTCTGGTGACAAGAGAGAATAAGCCTATATAGAGTAAAAATTAAGCCATTCTGAGCTTATTTGACTCCCTATTAAGGAAGTTCGCGTGGCTGTGTTATAATGCCGCGTTTGAGAAATTCACCCTGTATTAGAGGTATGCTATGACTGATGAAATTAAGATCGAAGCCAAAATTGAACCATCCAAACCGAATACATGCACGTTAATCTTGGATCGCCCGATATATCCAGAAGGTTCTGTGCTTTTCTACAATGCAGAACTTGCGCAGCAATCACCGCTTGCTCAAGTCATTTTTGGCTTAGGTTCTGTTGAGCGTGTGCGTGTGCAGGGATCAGAGGTGATTATCAGTACTTCAGAAGCGGTTGATTGGCGTGAGTTAGCCAAGCAGATCGCAGCAAAAATTAGAGATTTTATGACATCGGGACAAGCTTTAGTTCCCGAAGGGTTCAGTGTTCCTCGTCAGCCTGATAATGTCATCATGGTTAAGCTTCAAAATCTATTCGATGTAAAAGTGAATCCTGCGATAGCTTCGCATGGAGGCACTGCTGAGTTGGTGGATGTTAAAGATGGCTCAGTGTATATCCGCATGGGTGGAGGGTGTCAGGGCTGTGGAATGGCAAGCATGACACTGCGTCAGGGGATTGAAAAAGCGATTCGGGAAGAGGTTCCAGAAATAGAAGATGTATTAGATGTGACCGATCATGGTTCGGGTGAAAATCCATACTATGCGAAGGATTAGGAGAGTAAGATGAGTAGATTGAGTGTCAAGGTGTTGGCTGTTTTGGGTGTGATGTTGCTGTCTAGCAGTGCGTTTGCAGAATCACAGGAAGAGATGAATGCGCAGATGCAAGAAGCTACTCAGCAGTGGAGTCAAGCGATGGCAGGCTTAGGTAATGCCATGGCACAGGCTATGGGACAGGCACCGGCGGCGGGTGGTCAGTCTGTGGCGATTGAAGCCATCAGTTTTCGAGAGCTCAAAACACTGCTTAAGCCTAAGCTTGGATCACTGGCATTAGAAAAAGCGAGCGGTGAAACCAACAAAGCCATGGGAATGAACATCAGTTTTGCTGAAGGTGTTTATCGTGACGAAAAGGATGGCAGTCGCGTTAAGGTTAAAATTACAGATATGGGAAGCATGAGCGGTTTTGGTCATATGGCAAATAACATGTGGGCCAATATGGAAATTGACCGTGAAAGTTCTGATGGGAGTTCTGAGCGCACCTTAGATTTGAATGGTCGCAAAGCGATGGAAAAAATTCGCAGTTCAGGTTGGGCTGAGCTGACCGCGCTTGCGGGTCAAGGTCGATTTAGTGTAGAGTTGAGTGGCGATGTGAAGCGCAACGTTGCTGTATTGTACGACGCGATTAAAGATGTCGACATGAATCAATTGGATACATGGCAAGCTACAGGATCACAAGCACAATAGTTCTTCAAGTTTCTTTCAACGTCTGTAAGGGGGCAGGCGCATCATGCACTGCTCCCTTTTACTATCTAGGAAAAGATGAGACAAACTAAAATTGTAGCCACAGTAGGCCCTGCGTGCGGCTCTGAGCAAGCTTTAAAGAAAATTGTTAAGCAAGGTGTCGACATGTTTCGTATTAATGCGTCGCACATTGTGCCCAAAGAACTTGAGGATTGGGTGAATCGTATTCGGTATGCAACTCGCAGTTGCCAGCCAGCCATCCCTATTTTGGTAGACTTGCAAGGCCCTCGTGTGAGAACAGGAAAGCTTAAAGATTCTAAGCCGGTTATGCTCAAAAAAGGAGCTAACTTGGTGATTGAGGTGGGTTTTGGTGAAGGGGATGAAAAGAATGTCAAAACGACATGCCGTGAATTTCCCGATATGGTTTCCAAAGGAGATGCTGTTCTTTTTGACAATGGGAGCATCGAGCTTAAAGTAACCAAATTGGTTGGGAAAAAAGTTCATTGTACCGTTTTGATCGGTGGCAAGTTAGGTGAAAACAAAGGCATTAACCTCCCCAGTGCACCCGTTTCTTTACCGGCATTAACCGCCAAAGATAAAGCTGATTTGGCTATGGCAGTAAAATGCAAAGTGGATTATGTGGCTTTGTCTTTTGTGCGTAGTGGTGATGATGTGGTGACTATTAAGCAGTGGATGAAACGCAAAAATGCGGCTATTCCAGTCATCGCTAAAATTGAAAAACCCAGTGCAGTTGATCAAATTGAAGATATTTTGGACCATGCAGCAGGCATTATGGTAGCGCGTGGGGATCTTGGTATTGAGTTAGGGGTTGAAAAAATCCCAGCTATTCAAAAACGGCTCATTGAGATCGCAAATAAACGACAAGTGCCTGTGATAACGGCGACGCAGATGCTAGAAACCATGATTGAAAAACCGCATCCTACTCGGGCAGAGGTTTCGGATATTGCGAATGCTGTTTTTGATGGAACCGATGCGGTGATGCTTTCAGGGGAAACGGCTATTGGTGAGTACCCTATGGATGCTGTCAAAATGATGTCAACTATCATTAAAGAGGCTGAAAGCAGTGTGACTCGACCGCCTAAATTTTTTGAAGATTTGGGGATCGATTCTGAGCATATAGAGCCAATCCAAGCCATCACGCATGCGGCGTATAATGCTGCCAGATCTCTTAATACCAAAGGGGTCATTTTGTTCACGCGGTCGGGACGTACTGCACACTTGATTTCAAAGATAAGGCCTGGG
>JAJDCC010000170.1 GCA_029261015.1 Candidatus Omnitrophota bacterium
GCGCTCATGTGTGCGGCAAAATAAGACCAGGAATAGCCGGTTTTGTTGTAGTTGATGTGCATTTTATTGGTTTGATAGTTGGGGTCGTATGAAACATAGCGCGAATAGACGGTCGTGCCGTCATTGTCCCACCAGCCAACGGTGGTTTCTGGGTTCCAGCCACTACCGTACTGAGAAAAATCTTCTAACACTTTTTCTGCGTGGGCTGTGGGTGCCATCATTACCACAGTGCACCCGAGTAATAATGCGTACATCCATTTTTGAAACATGATCCCCCTCCTGTGTTGGTTTTTCCTCTGCGATGTAAACGCTTACATTTTATCATAAAGCCCCCTCATTTGTCTGAGTTATAATGGCCGGAAGATGAATTACGGTATTGAATCCTATATTGAGAGCAACCCTATAAAGGATGACCGATGCGGCTAGGTAAGATTAAGTATTTGTTGAGCTTATTAGAAGAAAATCAGCTGATATCGGCTGAGCAGCAAGACAAGATTTTTGCCTTTATGAAGGAGCGACGCCGTGGGCAACTATTTAGGTTAGTGCAGTGGTTATTTGTGTTGGGTGCGTTTTGGGTTGTCTTTGGGTTTTTGGCTTTCATTAAACTGCTTAACCTTTCCTTCCTGAAAAATGTTTATTACACGCTAAAAGCTTTGTCAGAGCCATTCATTGCGTTGATGGCAAAGATCTTTGGCCCACAGTATCCATTTGCGATTTGTGCCAGCGCAGGGTTAGCGGTGTGGGCGCTTGCTTTCTGGGCAGGAAACAGAATCCGCGTCAGAGAATCTATAGAAGATTTTAAGCTGGGGTATTTTCAAGAATCAAAGCTACGGATGGCGACGGTATTCTTTGTTGTCGCGTACATTGCTGCTGGAATTGCTTTTAGCTTATTCAATCGCTTATTACTTACAGATGGAATTTCCTACTATCGCTCTGCTGAGAAAATTATCCCTATTTTCTACATGTTGGCTGTTCCTTTTTTCTCTTACTGTGCTTATCGCTTAAAAGATCAAATAGCATTGCTGTTTTCCATCTACTTTGTCGCATTGAGTTTAGGCACGATTTCAGGATACGGACATGCCTGCTATTATTTGGCGGTTTCACGTCCGGTGATGCAAACCCTTGTTGGTGTTATTTTGTTGCTAGTAGGGTACATCCATTGTCTGCAAGGCAAGGAAGACTGGAAAGAGCATTTTGGGCGCACCTACTCATGGACAGGCCTACTTATGGTTTTTCTGGCACTTTGGGTCATGTCTATATGGGGCATAACTAAGCCAGAAGGCTACAGATGGGTAGTCAATTCCACTGAACTGTGGTTGTCTAATATAGCTTTTATTGGGGCCTCTATTGGCGCCATGTTTTATGGTGCGCGCAAAGAGGATTCGCTCTTTTTTAATTATGGCCTCACCTTCATGATTATTGAAACCTTCACGATTTTCTTCAGTCATCTATGGCGCAGTCTTGGGGTTGCAGCTGGGTCCTTATTTCTAGGGTGTTTGATTATTGGGACAGGATATCTGCTAAGAAAAACCATTCTGAATCAAAGAAAAGTAACAGAGTAAATCCTATAAGGAGGGTTTGTATGAGGAAGTCTGGTCCATTTTATGGCGTGCTCAGTTTATTGTTTTTTGTTGTCGGGTGTGCGCATTGTACTGGGATAAAATCAAGTTGTAGCATAAGTTCTAAAAGTTCGTTGAAGGCGTTATCTGCAGTGTCCAAGGCAAAGATTAAAGCAGCCAAAGATTCAGACTATCAGCCTTTAGCCAATGATACCGACAGTGATGGGCTTACCGACGAAAAAGAAGTCGCGCTTGGAACAGATCCTTATTGGCCTGATACCGACCGTGACCGTTTGCCGGATGGTTATGAAGTGCAGCATGGAAAGAATCCGCTTCAAGCAGATCAAGAGGCTCTAGAGCGGTTTCAGAGCCGTATCGCCAAAACCAAAAACAGCGAAGACCCTGGCGCAGACTTATTAGTGAACACTGCAAGTTGTACGATGACCCGCTTTAATGCCACGACGTGTACGGCCACCTGTACGGGGACTTGTCTTTTTGGCACCGTATCCTGTTATTGGTCCTGGGACCCTATCCAATGGGGCATCGATAAAGTAGCGGGTGGGCCATGCCCTGGCTGGATGTGTCACTGTCCTTAATGAGCAAACACCGTTAAATCATAACCATCACGATAAGGAGACATCATGGACAGCAAGATTAAGCAAGAAGCGATCAAGATTTTAAACGAAATCATGGAATTAGAGTTGGCAGGGGTTGTGCGTTATACGCATTATTCGTTGATGGTGTATGGGTATAACCGCATTCCGATTGTGTCGTGGTTAAAGAGCAATGCCACAGAGGGTTTAGCACATGCAGAAAAAGCAGGAGAGTTAGTGACCATGCTCGGTGGGCATCCTTCATTGGGGATCGGCAAGTTGCTGGAAACAGAGAAGCATGACATTGGCGATATTCTTCGCGAAAGCCTTGAGCATGAAGAGTTGGCAGTGAAGAGCTACTACAAGTTGCTTAAGTTGGTGGAAGGGAAGTTTGTTACGCTTGAAGAATATGCGCGCGAAATGATTTATGCCGAAGAGCTGCATCAGGATGAAGTGAATAAGATGTTGAGAAATCCCGGCGATCTTTCTCCGTTTGAATCATGATCTCCACTTTTTGTGGTGCTATAGATGCCGCTAGTCGTTAACGTTAGCGGCTTCCCACTCTGCGAGTTGTTTGAAAATTTGTTTGGCAACGGTTTTAGGGGGTTGGTCTAACATAGGTCTGCAGTCATCAGAAATTAAGATGCGGTCACCTAAGTTTTGATCAGCCCAACGCGATATTTCAAGAATCACAAAAATCAATCCTTTACCTCTCTCCGTTAAATAATAGAGTTTGTCGCGCTTATTGTCTGGCCGATAGGCTGATGCAATAATCTCCTGTTCTTCGAGTTTCTTGAGCCGATCCGAAAGAATGTTGCTTGAAATCCCCTCAGGTATTGTGAGTAAGTCTCGGTATTGGTGGTTCTGTGTGAATAATAGTTCCCGAATGATGAGTAGGGTCCAGTGGTCTCCTAATATATCCAGACTACAAGCCACGGGGCACTGTGATGATGTGTAATGTTCGAGCCGTTTGACCATAAAAACCTCTTGCAAGATGCAATTGTTTTGAGTAAAGTATTATTAATTGCATTATGCAAGCATTTGAAGTGAAGGTCAATGAAAACCGGCAGGGTTGACCTTGATTAGGAGTGTTTAATGTTCATCGTACTGCTTAAATTTTCTGTAAATAAAAGCCAAGCGAGTCAATTTATGGACGGTCACAAACAGTGGATCCAAAAGGGTTTTGATGATGGTGTGTTTTTGGTGGTAGGCAGTCTTCAGCCAAACTTAGGTGGCGGGGTGGTTGCACATAACACCACATTGTCTGCATTACAGAGCCGCGTTAATGAAGACCCCTTTGTGGCCCAGGATATTGTCTCTGCAGAAATTATCGAAATGACGCCAGCTAAGTCCGATGAGCGCCTGAATTTCTTATTATGAGTAAAACAGTAGCAGGTCCTGATGGCAAGCCCCGTTGTGGTTGGTGCAGTGCAGCGCCCGAATTTTTTGATTATCACGACACAGAATGGGGTTTTCCGGTGGGTGATGATGTGGGTTTGTTTGAAAAGATCTGTTTGGAAGGGTTTCAATCTGGACTCAGTTGGCGCACGATTTTAGCTAAGCGCGAAAACTTTCGGGCCGCATTCCTCAATTTTGATTTCAATAAAGTGGCGCAATTCACTCAGCGCGATGTGAATCGTTTGCTTAAGGATGAAGGGATTGTTCGCCACCGCGG
>JAJDCC010000018.1 GCA_029261015.1 Candidatus Omnitrophota bacterium
AGCGGATCATAGCCTTCACTGGGTGAGTTGGTATCGGCATTGATCAGTGTAAAGTTGAGGACTTTCTGTTTTTTGTTTGAAGCACTGTTATCAATGGTGAACGTTTGGGTAAAGGTTGCACCGGCACTACCGCGTTTTCGCCTTTTCGAATAAGGGGTGACAGCAATTTCATACCGACCTTCTCTAGGACTCCAGCCTCGGTAGTTCCCATTATCGTCACCCTTTAAAGCGTAAGGAACTTCATTCTCTGTTCTTCTTGGTCGGTCATTGTTCACTTGAAAAAACACACTGCCCACTTGAGCTGGGCTCGTGTTGGCACGAATACTGATTTTTTGGGTACCAATTTGGGAATAATCAATTTCTGCATTATTCGGGAGAGGGTCAAATCCAGGGATAGGTAAATTGGTTTCAGCATTGATAAGCGTTAGACTGACTACCTGAACAGTTGTGTCTACCTTAGTAGCAAAACTCGCAGGAACAAAGGCTTGCAGTCCCATCGTGAGAATGCTTACACCTGTAACAACTCTGTTTACCGTTCTGTTGAGTAGCCATCGAATCATCCAAACACCCCTCCATCAACACTGCACTAGAAAGTCACCATCAAAATGAATATAAAAAAACCGAGCTACCTGTTATGCATACCGGCAACTCGGCTACCCTCTAATTAATGTTATGTTGAAAGGGCCCGTAGTTTTGCTTACAGCCGTTGTGACTTGTGTCGTTACGGATGTAAGTCCCTGTGGCAATTCAAACCACAGGAACGCCCCACCCTTACGGATGGTTTGCCTTTTTCACTTGTTCTTTGAGTCTACCTAATCAAAGACTCTTGCAACAAGTTACCGACTTACCCTAACTGAAATTCAATTACTATTACTTAATTGATTCACAATGTGCTTAGTCAACTAAGGCCTTCTATCTATACTTTCAGTAACCTCAAGATTCAAATTATTGCTCTGCCCATTGGCATTGCGAATTTGTATGGAATGTATTCCAGGAGAGACAAATATATCTTCAGGAATGCACATATATCCAAAAGGACAAGGCGGTCTACCTTGTAAACGAAAGACCAAACTCACTCCATTCTGAGAAGTGGCTGTGTCAATATGTTTGCCATCCAAATAAACGGCATTGTCTTGTGCGGTGAAGCCTAATCCAGAAGCCATTACCTGCGCGCCCACATTCGCCACGCCAGGAGTTAAAGTGTATAAGTTCACTCGGTTTATGTTCTCTTGAACCTGAACCGTCACGGTTGTGCTGTTGTTAGATTCACTTGTTTCAACAATTTGCCCCTGCACATCCAACGTGTATGTAAAGGTATGTGTGCCAGCCGCAGATGGGTTCCAATTGTAGCGAATAGCACTTGCTGTCGAAGTCTCACCTGCCCCCAAAGCAGGATGCGTCACATCATTTGTGCGGCCGTTGTAACTCCAGCGCACGACAAAACTTCCCGGTGTAGCCGCTGTGCCAAGATTAGACACAAGAGCAACGGCTTTAACATTTTCGCCCACTCTTGGGATCACCGTATTCTGTGGAAGCTCTTGATTTAAAGGCAGATCAGCTGGAAAAAACAAAATATTACTGACAACTAAATCCACATCGTCTTTAAAGGTACTAGGAGTTACTGTGCCTTGACTACTGGAGTTCTCGATTGAAAAGTGCGTGGTCTCTTGCATCAGAATGGGTCCAGAGCCTTGTCGATCGCGATACTGTGTCACTTTAAGAAAATAGGTGCCTACTGCATAGTCCCACGCATAATAGTCAGAACCGCTATTGCCAGCAATAGCATAGGGTGCGGCATTCTCAATGTGTTTATGCGTGTGACCATTCACAGTCCACTCAAAGACAACGCTTCCAGTGTTTTTTTCAAACTGCGCATCAATACTTATTTTTTGTGTGCCCATTTTAGCGAGATCGATCACTAAACCTTCAGTTAACTTACCAATCACTTGATCCGTGTCGGCGTTGATTAAAGTCAATCGGTCAATTGTTGATGCCGCGGTTTTCTTTGCGGTAGGATCTTCATTGATGACTGTGAAATTCACACTCTTGGTTGCACTGGCAGATCCTTTACCACTGCTTTGAGTGTATGCAATCGCGGATACGGTATGTGCGCCTATATCAATGGACTTTCCGAAATAGTTGCCATTGTTGTCACTGAACAACGCATACGGTGCCCCGTTTTCTACACGCGCGCCGTTACTATCTAGCCACAACTCCACACTGCCGACTTTAGAAGGCTTCGTATTAACGCGGATATTCAAATTCTGACTAGGCAGGGTCTGCACATTAAGGATTGCGTTATTAGGAATCGGATCATATCCGGCAATAGCTTGATTGGAGTCTGCGTTGATTAAAGTAAAGCTTGCTATAGAATGATCTGCAGCATAAGCAGTCGATATAACTGAATATGTAAGAAGGCCCCATAAATAAGCATGGCAATCCCGAAGTCCTCGCATAGCGTTCCCCCCCGTAGCAGCTTGAGTTCTAGGTAATGTGGGTGAGACGAGTCACTGTGGTATGCATTTAATATGCTTATTAAGAGCATTGAATTATGACGCAAATAAAAATGCTGAACCGCCTCTCCGGCAGTTCAGCACTCCACTCAACTCTTTGTGGACCTGATACTTTGCGCCCTTGCGTTACCGCAAGTTTGCCTTTTCGGTATCACAAGCGTAAACTTAATTTTCAGTGGCGTCAACGTTTGAACTTAAATGTGGTGATTTTTATGCAAGGTAGCGCTTGCAAAGACTTTTCACTACCGTTTGTTTTTTATGTTTCAAAAGACTCAAAACAAACGACTTAAACTTCGCCCAAGCTGATCATTTCAGGTTTGGGTTTTAAAATCCACCCACCACCCAAAACCACTTCATCATCATAAAAGACAGCGGCTTGGCCGGGAGTGATGGCTGACTGAGGCTCATCAAAATCAACACGCACAGTAGCCTCATCAATAACCGTTACAGTAGCCTGCGCGGGTGGATGATGGGCGCGAATCTTCACTTGCGCTTTAATCGGTTGGTCGGGCTTGGCAATTGACACCCAATTCACACGGTCGGCAATCAAAGTAGACTGCAATAAATCTTTACGTTCACCGACAATCAAACGATTGTTCTGGACATCTAATTTGACCACATACATCGCTTTGCCCACAGCAATGCCTAAACCTTCGCGCTGACCAATGGTATACCCCATTAGGCCTTTGTGCTCGCCTAACGACTTACCATTAACATCTTCAATCGGGCCTGGCTCACCTAATGTATTCAATTGCTTAAGCAAGAAAGCATTCTTATCGCCACCCGCCACAAAACAAATGTCTTGGCTATCAGGCTTATCGGCTGTTTTTAATCCGATATCGCGGCCAATATCACGCACATGTTCTTTATCCATATCACCCAGCGGAAACTCCACACGCGAAAGCTGCTCTTGGGTTAAACCAAACAGCACATAAGACTGATCTTTGCGCAGGTTTTTGGAGCGGCTTAAAATATAGCGACCCGATGCTTCATCATAATGCACACGCGCATAATGCCCGGTGGCCACACGATAAGCCCCTAAAGCTTCGGCATGCGGATAGAGCTCGCCAAATTTGATGTGATCATTGCACGCCACACAAGGGTTTGGGGTTAAGCCTTCAGCGTAACTGTCGATAAAATAATCGACAACCTTTTCGCGAAAATCAGCAGCTAAATCTTGCACATGATGCGGAATGCCTAATTTCTTACAAACAGCCTTGGCATCTAAAGAATCGCGAACAGAACAGCAACGTCGGGAACCCGCTGTGGTGCAAACATCTTTTCCCCACAACTGAAGCGTCATCGCCTCAACATCGTAGTCTTGGTCGATCAACAAAGCAGCGGCAACAGAGGAGTCGACTCCTCCGCTCATCGCGATCACAATTTTGGTCTTGGTAGCAGTTTGTGTCATTAGGGGAGGTATTGTAGCACAGGCCCATAAAACTCAAAGGCCAGATCCTCAAATCGGATCTAGCCCTCAAGTAAGTGTTAAATTTTAAGCGTTTCTTAGCTACCTTGAGCCACTGATGTCGCTTGTTCAGCCGTCTGAGGCAGCAACTCACTCAGCGAGAACAGATAATCGATAAGCGCTTCGATCTCATGATCGGCAATCTTATCCTTCCAAGCCGGCATAAATATCGCTGGGTTAGGTGAATGAATATCAGCACGCGGTACAGGCTGTCTTCCATACTGAATCAAATGCTTCAACGCCGCACGATCATTCTCATAATAGCCCTTCACATACACCAATGGCGGCACTTCACCTGCTAAACCTGCATTCCAGTTATTACGCCCACCCACACCCTGATCACCGTGGCAACCATTGCACCCATACTTAGCAAACACGGCTTTTCCCTTTGCTACCTTGGAGACATAGTGCTGCTTAGGCTCAGGTTTCGCCGGAATGGTGTACGACAAGGGAGGATCAAATTCTTTAAGGCTCAGCAAATACGTCGTCAGTGCAAAACGCTCATCCTCATCAAATCCAAAACGAGGCATCGCTGTTGGGAAAACTTCTTCTTCCCCTAGTGGTAATTCACTCACCGGAACCCCAGGATTCAAGGCACGCGAATTCTTCAGCTTGGCTTCGACCCAATTAATGCGATTATGACGCACGCCATGCATCATTTCATAATCGGCCTCAATCAGAAGATCGGCTTTGGAACCGACTTCATCTAAAGCGACGGAGAGATTACCCCCAAAGTTATCGATTGAGTGACACCCATAACACCCACTGGTTTCAAATAACTCTTTACCCTTGGCCAACACCGGAACATACTCTTTAATGGCCTCTAAATCGCCATGACAACTGCGACAAGACGATTGCACATAATTACCACGCAACAAAGGTTGTTCCCAGAACTTCACATCACCATGCGCTGCGGCAACATCCGTAGCCAGTCCCTGACCCGCATGGCACGAGGTACAGCCATATTTCTCAATGGGATGATACTTCAACAAATCTCCAGGATGCTCTTTAAACGGATGTTCGGCCAATGCCAAGCTTGTTTTATCCACCGCAAGATGACAAGTCGTACAACGATCTACCGTTTTGAGATCAGGCGTCAGAATCTGCTTGATTCCCCCGCCCACACCACGGCGCTCTTTTTTGGTCAGCGTTTTAAAGAACTGCTTTTGATAAGCGTGCCAATCACGGTGCGTATCGTAGTACAACGCCACAAAGAACGAACCTGCCAAGATAAAATTAAAGAGTAAGAATAAAAGTCGCTTCATTAGAGATTCAAGTTTATGGTTGGAAAGCTAATGATGTATTTAATGCCAAAGAGCAACCGCAGAGCCATCTTCGCAATAACCCCCATCATCATCATGAATAGAGATATCGTCACAATGTAGATGATGAGCCCGCGTTCTTCTAACATCTGATCTTTCAGCTGCGCAAACTTCACACCAATCACACCGAGCAATCCGCCCATGGCGCCGATCACCACAGCACACAACAAATAACCGACTCCACCAAACGATTGGACCCAGGCATACATCATTTGAATCACGGGCGCGTTTTGAGACATACCCAATGCAGCAAACAGATTGTCATAGCTGCTTCGCAATGGGAAGTCTGGATTCGATGCCATCATGATTGGCACAAAAATCGTCACAGACATCAGCAACCCCAGGCCAAAGTGAAACAGAACTGAGAGCCGCTGTGGAAAACCTTCACCCATTTTCTGGGACACGATCTCTTTAAACTTCTTGCTAAACGGCACACCGTACAAAAAGTACGCAGCTGTCATGATGAGTCCCGGAAGGTTCGGAATATTCACCAAGGTCATTTTCGTCAAACGACGGTGACTCCATGACTCCCACGGCCAATACCAATCCCAGTTAGGCCCGCGACAATAGACCCCAATAAAGATCAGCGCAAACCACATCAGGGTGCCGAGCATAAACACCGGAACCATATACGGACGCTCGGATGGCCACCAAAAAGTCAAAATACCCCACTTACGCTTTTCCATTGCAGGCCATTTACCCACACCTTTTTTATTGGTGTCGATGTAAGGAATGGCACACAGCCCCACCACAATGATGGTTGGGATAACCACCCCAGCCAACCACGGATCGAAATACACCAATAATTCCTGCAATCCCAAGAAATACCATGGCGCTTTAGACGGATTGGGGGTGACATTGAGATTGGCTTCAGATTCAAGCGGCGCTTGCATCACCACCGACCACACCACCAAAATGACGGTCACCAGTAATGCCGCCAACAATTCACGCGACAATAAGTGCGGCCACGCATCCACCTTAGGACCGGTTTGTACTGAAAAACTGTCCTTACGCACACGCCACAAATGCACCGCCAAAAAGAACACAAAGATAAACGGCACCGCCATACAGTGCAGCACATAAAAACGGATCAATGTCGCATCACCCAAAAAGGTCCCACCAATCAACACAAAACGCGCATCATTGGATGTCGTGATAAACGGAAGTCGCAGCGGACCTTCATTCCCTAACATCGGCGAGTTGGCACCCATTTGAGCACCGACAGTCACCGCCCAAAGCGCGAGCTGATCCCACGGCAATAAGTAACCGGTATAGCTGAGGAACAAGGTCATGACCATCAACAACACACCCACCACCCAGTTATATTCACGAGGCGGTTTGTAGGCGCCGGTCAAAAACACACGCAGCATATGCAGAATCACCACAATCACCATCAAGTGAGCGGCCCACCGATGCATATTGCGT
>JAJDCC010000171.1 GCA_029261015.1 Candidatus Omnitrophota bacterium
AGTTATTCTGCTGTACTTAGAGTCTTTTAAAAATCCGCGTCGTTTTATGCAGTTGGCTCGCAAAGTAGGTAAACGCAAACCTATTTTGTTGGTCAAAGGTGGGCGCACAGGGGCAGGTCAGCGCGCAGCAGGTTCGCACACCGCAGCTTTAGCTGCAAGCGACACGGCTGTTGAGGCACTGATGCATCAAACAGGTGTGATCCGCGTGCAAAGTATTGAAGAGCTTTTTGATGTGGCAGAGCTTTTATCCGCACAATCATTACCCGCGGGTAAACGGGTAGGGATTGTGACGAATGCCGGTGGTCCTGGAATATTATGTGCTGATGCGTGTGAGATCAGTGGTTTAGAAATAGTGAAAATTTCTGATGAGCTGCAAGCCACTATTGCTGAGTGTTTGCCTTCAGCTGCCGGTTTATTCAATCCGATTGACATGATTGCATCCGCAACGCCTCAAGAATATGCACATGTGATTCAAACGATGCTTTTATCTGATGAGATTGATGCACTGATTGTTATCTATATTACAGTGGGGGTCACGGATCCTGATGAAATTGTCAAAGGCATTAAACAAGGGATTCAGGCCAGTAGGGATGCGGGCAAAAATGATAAGCCTGTGGTGTCTTGCTTTATGGGTGAAAAGGAAGTGCGTACCGAAATCACTTTAGAGACTGAGCGTATTCCTACCTATAAATTTCCCGAATCAGCTGCCATCGCTTTAGGTAAAGCAGCTGGCTATGCAGAATGGAAACAAAAAGAAGCCGGTGCTTTATACCGATTTACGGATGCGGATACAGATGAAGCACAGCGTATTTGTCGCAAAGCCATTCAAGAGCGCGGAGAAGGGTGGTTATCTGCTCAAGAGACGATTGATTTGTGCGCTGCTATGGGGTTGCCTTTCAGTCGTTCGGGTGTGGCTACAAGCGCCTCAGAGGCTGAAGCGATTGCTCAAGCATTGGGTTTTCCGGTGGCATTAAAATTGGCATCTACTGAAATAGTGCACAAAACCGAACACAATGCAGTCTATCTGAACTTGCAAGATGCCTCACAAGTCAGTGACGCCTTTTTGTCCATTCAAAAGAACTTAGAAGAATCTGGAAACCTGCATGCCATGGATGGTGTTCTTTTGCAGCCTATGTTGAAAGAAGGGATTGAAATTATGGTAGGCGTTGTGGACGACCCTGCTTTTGGTCCCTTGATTGCGTTTGGTTTAGGCGGGGTTCATGTCGAAATTCTCAAAGATGTGAGTTTTCGATTGAGTCCGTTGTCTGATTTTGATGTTAAAGAAATGGTGAGTGAGATTCGGGGGACTTTGTTACTGCAAGGCTATCGAGGAAAACCTGCTGCAGATATTCCAGCAATCGAAGAATTTTTATTGCGCATTTCTTTGTTGTTGGAAGAAGTGGAAGAGGTTTGTGAATTGGATTTTAATCCAATTATGGCGCTTGCTCCGGGCAATGGGTGTGTGATTGTCGATGCGCGTATTCGAGTGCGGCCTTTGATCAAAAGAGAGTCGTAGTTTAGAGATAAAGGGCACAGTATGTGCGGACGGTTTGTGCTTAAAAAATTGGCTACACTGACTCAGAAGTACCAAGTGGCTTACGATTGGATGCCATCCTTTAATATCTCACCAGGTCAGGATGCTTTGGTGGTGACGAATCAATTGCCTACACAAGGGCAACTGTTTCGTTGGGGGTTGGTGCCTTCTTGGTCCAAGGATGGCGGCAGTGGCAGTAAACTGTTTAATGCACGCGCTGAAACGATTCATGAAAAGCCCTCATTTCGAGAAGCCTTTGCGCGAAAACGGTGTTTGGTGTTTGCTGATGGTTTTTATGAATGGCAGAAAGTCGGTAAAGGGAAACAGCCCCATTTTATTCGAGTGAGGCAAGAGCAGCCTTTTGCCATGGAGGGGATTTGGGAGTCGTGGCAACAAAATGACTCGCATAAGCCTCTACATACGTTTTCAATTATCACTACCGAAGCCAATACGCTTGTAAAAAACATTCATGACCGCATGCCAGTTATCCTTCCTGAGGAAAAAATGGCACATTGGTTGAGTGATTCCTTATCAGCGCGCGATGCATTCAATTTATTGAAACCCTATGATGCAGATGCCATGGAAATTTACCCAGTTTCTGATCGGGTGAATGCTATCCGCAACAATGACGCTCAGTTGATTGATCGGGAGAAGTTGCCTGAGACTGCTGTTCAACTCAATTTGTTTGAGTGATAGGAAATAATGGATAACGACATTAACGATAAAGTGTGTCCAGCCTGCGGTACCAGCATTTTAGGCTGGGAGGTGCCTTGCCCACAATGTGAAGAAATTCCTTGGAATACTCCACAGGGGCGGCGTGTGATCAAGAAAAGACGATCGGCTCAGGAGTGGGCTGATCCGATGACTTGGTTTAAGTATTTTGTTTTGGCAGCCATTCTGTTAAGCCTTGCAGGGCAAGCCTATTTTTATTTTTCGACACGCAACTTACAGACAATGGAATACGATGAAGAGCACCCTGATTCTGGGTATGCGTATTAGCGGATGTTAACATTAGATTCTCGCCTTGAGCAAGACTGCCATGTGCTGGGACAGATTCAGAGTCACAAACTGTTGCTGCATAAGAATGCCAACTATCCTTGGTTGATTCTTGTTCCTGAGACTCAGGTGGAAGATTTTCTAGATTTGCCCGCCCAGGATCAGCTTCAGCTGCTGCAATTGTGTGCGGCGCTCAGTAGTTTCATCAAATCCCAGATAGGGTGTGCTAAAGTGAACTTTGGTGCAATAGGCAATGTTGTGCGTCAAATGCATTTGCATGTGGTGGGACGTAAAGAATCTGATGGGTGTTGGCCTGCGGTGGTGTGGGGCAATGCCAAGGATGGCTCTAACTACTCACAAGAGCAGATAACTAAAATGACAGAAACATTGAAAACGTACGTTGAGTTAACCTAATAAGGAGTTTTACCTATGGCTAACATTACCCTTAAGGGCAATGCAATCGAAACGATCGGCACTCTGCCTGCAGTGGGACAAGCTGCTCCAGATTTCACTGTAGTCAAAGGTGATTTATCGGAAGCAAAATTATCAGACTATGCAGGCAAGCAATTGATTCTCAACATTTTTCCGAGTGTGGATACCGGCGTTTGTGCTGCTTCTGTGCATCGTTTTAACAAAGAAGCTGCCGGGTTGAGCAATACGGTGGTTTTGTGTGTTTCAGCGGATCTGCCTTTTGCAGCAAAGCGATTCTGCGGAGCTGAAGGAATTGAGAATGTTGAGACCGGGTCGGTGTTTCGTTCGCCTAACTTTGGTAAAGATTATGGTGTGCTCATCACGACCGGTCCGTTGGCGGGTGTTTTGTCCCGTGCTATTGTGGTGATCGATGCTCAAGGTAAGGTGACCTACACAGAGCAGGTGCCAGAAATCACTCAAGAGCCTGATTTTGAGGCAGCTTTGGGTGCTATTACCGCTTAGGTTGAGGAGTAAAGGTGATAGCCCTCTTTTAGGAGGGGGCATCACCTTTTTTTGTTTCTTGGCTAAAAGAGGCGAATAAGGTAGAATTTAAGGTGATAAGAAAAATCGTGACTTTCAGTTTTGGCTTAATCATGGCTGCCTTCATGGTGGCTGGTCCGGTATTTGCTCAGATTGGTTTGTGTTGTTTAGGGATGACAGACCCATCCTCGCAAAGCTGCCACAATATGCCAGCAGTCGAAGAGATGGCCATGCCGTGTCATCAGTCCGCGCCTCAACCTTCAAATACCTCTGATTGTGAAGGCGATTGTGTGCTCTCCCCAGGAGTTTCTGCTCAGCCACAGTTTTCTAAAGCCTTACTGATTGAAAAAGCCCAATTTGATTTGATTGACCAATACACAACGCAATTGCTTCAAGCGTTAGTTCCTCAACATACTAGCAAGGCGACGTTTCTACTCGCGAAACAAGCGCAGTCTCCTCCTGGTAAAACCTACCTGCTTCATCGTAAACTCCGACTTTGATCCCTTGTCTTAACACACAGATAAAGGGTTTCTGTATGTGAACTCCTTTGTCATTAGGGTTTTCAGTGTTGATATAAGGGTATTCAGGAGGTGAGTGTTGCGATGCAACGATTGATTCAAAGTTTCACGATAGGGTTAGCAAGTAGTGTGCTCAGTCTATATTTTTCTCCAACGGCATATGCGGGTGTGTCCAGTGAAGAAAAACACATCATTCGCACACAGCATAAAACCTACAAATCCTCAATGCCAGACGAGTTGTCTGAAGCGGCAACTATAGAAGAAGTCCTGCGTTATGGTGCGCTCAACAGTGGGGCATTGAAATCTGCTTTTTATGCATGGAAAGCTTCTTTTCACGATATCCAACAATCCACGGCATGGGATGATCCTCAGTTCTCATATAAAACCTTCATCGACGAAGTACAAACACGCGTCGGTCCTCAAAAGGAAATGTTTACAGTGGCACAGAAAGTGCCTTTTCCGGGTAAACGTTACACCGTAGGAAAAGCTGCAACAGCAGTGTCTCGTCAAAAATTCGCTGAATATGAAAAAGCGAGGCTCAATCTTTTTTACGAAATTAAGGATGCGTATTTTGAATACTGGTTTTTGTACAAGAACATCTTAGTGGTTGAGAAAAATATCGAGTTGATGAAGAATTTTGAGAAAGTCGCTCAATCCAAATATAAATCCAGTCTAGCGAGCAACTACGATTTATTGAAAGCTCAGGTTGAGTTGGGGAAATTAGAAAATGAATTGCTGACCCTGCATGATTATCGCTCGGCTATTGCCGCGCGTTTGAATGCAGTGCTTAATCGCGACATCTCAAAACCCATCGAATGGCCCGAAACGATAGGGCATGAAATTGAGTCATTAGAGCTGTCTCAAATCATCGAAGCTTTTCACGCCCATAATCCTGATTTGCAGCAAGCCCACCAGCGGATTCAAGAAACTAAAAATCATGTCTTGTTGGCCCGATTAGATTATTTGCCTGATGTCACAGTGGCTTTTGACTATATCAACGTCGATAAAGGGCCTTTGAATGTGGCCGGTAATGGGGATGATGCCTCGGCGTTGATGTTTAAAGTAGATGTGCCCCTTTGGCTTTCCAAGCAGCGCAGCCAAGTCAAAGAAGCACAAGCTAATCGAACCCGTGCTGAGGCCTTAGAGGAGCAGCTTGAGGTGGATTTGATAGCCCAAGTTGAAATGATTTATTTCAATATCAAGAATGCCGAGCGACAAATCAAACTCTATCGCGATGCTTTAGTGCCTAAAGCCGAACAATCGCTAAAAGCTTCTGAAACGGGATATTCAGGCGGCAACATCGATTTTCTGAACTTGATTGACAGTGAACGCACGCTGCTACAGTTTCAATTGGCGTATTACAAGGCCATTCGGGATTATGAACAACGCTTAGCTCAATTAGAAATGATTGTAGGGGCATCGTTACGAGGACAAAGTCATGAATAATTCATTTCAAGATAAAAGCAAAAAAATTCTGGAGTCTGTCAAGCAAACTAAGGATGAAGCGAAAACCTTAGTGACATCTAAAACACACAGACGTGCATTGGTTGTGTTGGGCTTGTGTGCGGTGTTCGCTGGTTGGTTGTTTTCGGGCATGCTGCATGGCCCGAGAGTCTTAGGCGATGCCCAGCACGAAAAGGGAGTGCATGCATCGCATGTAGCAACTGAAGCGGCAACAGTGTGGACTTGCGCCATGCATCCTCATATTCAATTACCCAAACCCGGACAATGTCCCATTTGTGGCATGGATTTAATCCCTGTGCAAACAGATGCGCAAGAAGGTATGCCTTCAAATAGGCGAGTAGTGATGTCACCCGATGCTGTGAAATTGGCGGATATTCACACCACGCTCGTTGAGCGCAAGCCTGCTGCTGCCACAATCCGTATGGTGGGTAAAGTGGAATATGATGAAACACGTATTGCTTACATCACTGCGTGGACCGGTGGGCGTATTGATCGGTTATACATTGATCAAACCGGTGTGCCGGTGCAGAAGGGCGATCACATGGCCTTCTTGTACAGTCCTGAATTGCTGTCGGCGCAAGAAGAATACTTGCAGGCATTAGAGGGGGTGCAGACGACAAAGGAGAGTCATTTAGACATCATCAAATCGACTTCAGCGAGTACCGTTGAAAATGCGCGCGAAAAACTCAAGCTACTGGGTGTCACCGATGATCAAGTGCGTGCGCTTGAAGCCAACAAAACGCCTCAGAGTCATATGACCATCTATGCGACTGCGAGCGGGATTGTGGTGAAGCGTGAAGTGCAAGAAGGTGATTATGTCAAAACAGGATCGCGCATTTACTCGATTGTTGATTTGAGTAAGGTGTGGATTCAATTAGATGCGTATGAGTCCGATATTCAATGGCTGCGTTATGGTCAGGATGTGGTCTTTGAAGCAGAAGCTTATCCTGGGGAGCAATTCCACGGCCGTATTTCGTTTATTGATCCTGTTGTTGATCAAACCACGCGGACGGTTAAGGTGCGTGTGATTGTGGATAATGAGCGAGGGATTCTCAAACCCGGTATGTTTGTGCGTTCTGTGGTGAGTGCACAAGTGCTTGGCACCGGACGTGTGATGGACACCTATCTTGAGGGGAAATGGATGTGCCCAATGCATCCTGAAATTATCAGCGAAGAGCCAGGGCCCTGTTCTATTTGTGAGATGCCCTTAGTGACTACAGAGAAAATGGGGTATATCGCAGCCAAAGATGTGCAATTGCCCTTAGTCATTCCGGCAACGGCTGTTTTAAAGACAGGCACGCGTGCTGTCGTTTATGTGCGCACTTTGCAGGCAACCCAGCCAACCTTTGAAGGGCGTGAAGTTGTTTTAGGTGCACGAGCGGGTGATTATTATATTGTGAAATCAGGATTAGCAGAAGGGGAATCCGTTGTGTCTCAGGGGAACTTTAAGATTGATAGTGCTCTGCAAATTCAAGCTAAGCCGAGCATGATGAATCCTGATGGCAATGCGGGGGGCAGCGGTGGGCACAACCATGGAAATGCTCATAAGTCGCAGCAAGGATCTCAGCACAGCATGAGTATTGAGATGGCGCCGCAAGCATTTCTGGAACAGCTCACGCCAGTGTATGCAGCGTATTTTGATATGCAGACAGCATTAGCGGAAGATGATTTAGCGACGGCTCAGCAATCACTTGTGTCTTTAAACGCGGCTTTAGCATTGGTGGATATGAATCTATTAACAAAACAGTGGCATGCAGACTGGATGGATGTGCATCAGCGCATAATAAACGGTAGCGTCATTGCGTCTGAGGCTAAAACGATTGAGCAGTTTCGCGCTGATGGGTTCAAATCGCTCTCTGAAAATGTATTAGCTTTAGAGCAGAAAATAGGGCATACAGGGCAAACACACTTTAAAGCCTATTGTCCTATGGCATTCGACGGTGAAGGGGCTTATTGGTTACAGTCTACAGAGTCGATTTTGAATCCCTACTACGGTGCACGTATGTTGAAATGCGGTTCGATTAAACACACCTTTGAGGCCATGAATGGCGGAGGTGAGCATGTTCATTAAACCTCAAGAGCCTAGAGGGTTTATCGGATCGCTGGTTTGGTTTTGTTTAACCAACAAGCTAGTAGTGGGATTGTTGGTGTTGTTTGTGATGGTGTGGGGGTTATTGGTTGCGCCTTTTGACTGGAATGTGGGGGGCTTGCCCCGCGATCCTGTACCAGTCGATGCTATTCCTGATATTGGCGAAAATCAGCAAATAGTGTTTACCGAGTGGATGGGGCGCAGTCCCCAGGACATTGAAGATCAAGTCGGGTATCCCTTAACCGTGTCATTGTTAGGCGTGCCTGGTGTTAAGACCGTCCGCAGCTATAGCATGTTTGGTTTTTCCAGCATTTATATCATCTTTGATGAAGGTGTTGATTTTTATTGGTCTCGCTCAAGGGTCTTAGAAAAACTGGCCAGTTTGCCTGCGGGTACGCTTCCAGAAGGGGTGAAGCCGACACTAGGCCCAGATGCCACGGCTTTGGGACAAATTTTTTGGTACACCTTAGAAGGGAGAGATAAAGAGGGAAATGCCACTGGTGGTTGGGATCTCAATGAATTAAGGACCACACAAGATTGGTATGTGCGTTATGCCTTGCTCTCTGTCGATGGGGTGAGTGAAGTTTCCTCAGTAGGAGGTTTTGTGCAGGAGTATCAGGTGGATGTTGATCCGGATGCGATGCGTGCTTATGGGGTGACGCTTCAGGATGTGTTTCAAGCTGTCAAAATGTCCAATGTTGATGTGGGGGCGCGTACGATTGAGGTCAACCAAGCCGAATACGTCATTCGCGGCCTGGGCTTTATCAAGAATGTCAGCGATGTGGAGATGAGTGTTGTGAAGACACACAACAATGTGCCAGTGTTCATTAAGAACGTGGCCACAGTGAGTTTGGGGCCAGCTTTGCGGCGTGGTGCACTGGATAAAGCAGGGGTGGAAGCAGTCGGCGGCGTTGTGGTGGTGCGGTATGGCGAAAATCCATTAGCTACGATTAACAATGTTAAAGCCAAAATCAATGAAATCAAAGACGGGTTGCCTAAAAAAACACTAGCCGATGGCACCGTGAGTCAACTGACGGTGGTGCCGTTTTATGATCGATCGGGATTAATCAATGAAACCTTAGGCACCTTAAACTCAGCCCTTGAGTTAGAGATTCTTGTCACCATCATTGTGGTGATCGTATCCGTTATGCAGTTGGCGAGTGCTTTGATGATTTCTGGTTTATTGCCGATTGCGGTGATGATGGCATTTATTGGGATGAAGGTGTTCGGTGTGGATGCCAATATTGTGGCGCTTTCAGGCATTGCAATCGCAATTGGCACGATGGTGGATATGGGGATTGTCATTACTGAGAACATTCTCAGCCATCTGGATAAAGCTAAGCCCGAGGAAGACCGCTTACAGCTGATATACAAAGCCACTACCGAAGTGGGCAGTGCGGTGCTTACCGCTGTGGCGACTACGGTGATCAGTTTCTTGCCTGTGTTTACGATGCAGGCTGCAGAAGGTAAATTATTCAAGCCACTCGCTTTCACGAAAACCTTTGCGTTGATTGCCTCGGTTATCGTTGCGTTAACGATAATCCCCCCACTGGCGCATCTGCTTTTTAAGCAGAAGAAAATGAATGTGGGTGTCAAAAATGTCAGAGGCATTTTATTTGTGGCAGCAGGTATTTTCTTAGGCATTCAGTATGCGCTATCCATTGGCATTGTCGTGACAGCGATAGGCTTGCTTAATTTATACGAAAACAAATTGCCGCAGCCGTGGCATTCACGATTGCCGCTGATTTTTAATGGGCTAACGGTACTGGTGATTGGTTTGGTATTAACGCGACAGTGGGTGCCTTTGGGGTCTGATAAAACGTTCTTAGTCAATGTCACTTATGTGGCCTTATTAATTGGTGGACTTTTGTGGGGATTTCATGTGTTTAAAAAACACTATGGGCGGCTCTTAGGTTGGTGTTTGGCGCATAAACAGAAATTCTTAATGATTCCTATCATGACTTTGGTCTTGGGTTTATTGGCCTGGTCGAGTTTGGGTAAAGAGTTTATGTCGCCGTTGGACGAAGGTTCGTATTTATTCATGCCGACAACGATGCCGCATGCGTCCATTGGGGAGTCACTTGATGTGCTTAAGAAACAAAATCTGGCGATACGCAGTATTCCTGAGGTAGAGAGTGTTGTCGGTAAACTGGGGCGTGCTGAAACCTCGTTGGATCCAGCACCGATATCGATGTTTGAAACGATTGTGAATTATAAGCCCGAATACCTATTAGATGAGCAGGGGCGCAAACGTCGGTTCCAATACAGTCGTTGGAAAAAAGCATTTGCACGCACACAAACAGGTGAGCTCATTCCAGACTCACGAGGACGTCCGTACCGTCAGTGGCGGGACCATATCCAATCACCCGATGACATCTGGAAAGAAATTGTCACCGTTACCCAAATTCCAGGTACGACCTCAGCACCTAAACTGCAGCCGATTGCAGCGCGTATTGTGATGTTGCAAAGTGGGATGCGTGCGCCGATGGGGGTTAAAGTGAAGGGCCCCGATTTAGAGACGATTGATCGCGTGGGGCTACAAATTGAAGCACTATTAAAGGAGGTGCCATCAGTTGAAGCCTCGGCTGTGATTGCTGATCGGGTGGTGGGAAAACCTTATCTTGAGTTTGACATCAATCGTGAAGCGATTGCGCGGTATGGCTTGCGCATTCGGGATGTTCAGGATGTGATTGAAATTGCGATTGGCGGCAAGACAGTCACAACAACCGTTGAAGGACGTGAGCGGTATCCGGTGCGTGTGCGTTATGCGCGTGAGTTGCGGGATTCTATTGAGTCGTTATCGACCATCCTAGTGCCTACGCCGACTGGAGCTCAGATTCCAATTGCGCAGATAGCCGAAATTCGGTATGTGCAGGGACCCCAAGTGATTAAAAGTGAAGACACTTTTTTGACGAGTTATGTGCTTTTTGATATGAAAGAAGGTAAGGCTGAGGTCGATGTGGTTGAGGAGGCGCAGGCTTATGTGAAAGCTAAAATCGATAGTGGGGAGTTTGATCTGCCGGCTGGAGTGAGCTATACCTTTGCTGGGAGCTATGAAAATCAGGTGCGTAGTTCTAAGCGCATGATGATTGTACTGCCGCTGGCGTTGTTCATGATTTTTTTAATTCTGTATTTTCAGTTCAGATCCGTCATCACGACACTCATTGTGTTCTCAGGCGTGTTTGTGGCGTGGTCGGGTGGTTTTATGATGCTGTGGCTGTACGGACAACCCTGGTTTTTTGATTTTTATCTCTTCGGTGAATCGATGCGTGATTTGTTTCAAATTCATCCGATCAATTTGAGCATTGCGGTGTGGGTCGGTTTTTTGGCGTTGTTTGGTATTGCCACTGATGATGGGGTGATTATGGCCACTTACCTGGATCAATCGTTTAATAAGCGGGAGATTCAGACGGCTCAGCAAGCGCGCGAAGCGACGGTAATCGCAGCGCAAAGAAGAATCAGACCGTGTTTGATGACATCAGCGACGACGCTTTTAGCTCTGATACCCGTGCTTACATCGACTGGGCGGGGTGCTGATGTGATGATTCCCATGGCGATTCCTTCATTTGGAGGGATGGCTTTGGTGCTGATTACGGTGTTTGTGGTCCCGGTGCTTTATTGTGGTGTCATGGAGTGGAAGTTGAGAAAAGGAATTCAGGATGAACGCTTTGTTGCGCATCCTGAATCTTAAGGAGAAAGGTTAATATGGCAAACTGTTGTCATCAGCCTGGGGATCAGCAAGATAATGTATCACATGATGTGACCAAGAAGTCACACAATAAGGATGCTCAGTACACCTGCCCGATGCATCCTGAAATTAAAACGACACAACCGGGTGATTGTCCCAAATGCGGTATGAGTTTAGAACCCATGCACGCACAGGTTGCGTCGACCGAGTATACCTGTCCGATGCATCCAGAAGTGGTGAAAAGCCACCCTGGAGATTGTCCCAAATGTGGTATGGCACTTGAACCTAAAACGCAAAGCCATCATCCGCAAAAAAATCATGAACTAAAAGACATGACGAGGCGATTTTGGATCAGTATGGTACTGACATTACCGCTTTTTGCGCTGTCGATGGGGGAGATGGTTTTACCAGAAATGTTTAAGGCTATTTCAGGGCATGTATCGATTTGGCTACAACTATTCATGGCATCTCCGGTTGTTTTGTGTGGTGGCTGGCCCTTTTTTTTGAGGTGTGTTAAGTCGTTAAGTACACACTTGAATATGTTTTCACTGATAGATTTAGGAACATGTGCTT
>JAJDCC010000172.1 GCA_029261015.1 Candidatus Omnitrophota bacterium
CGAAGCGATTGGTCGTATCAAACAGGCGGTATCGATTCCCGTGATTGGCAATGGCGATGTGGTGGATGCTGAGAGTGCGTTACGCTTAAAACGCATATCGGGTTGTGATGCGGTGATGGTGGGGCGGGGAGCTTTAGGCAATCCTTGGATTTATCGTGAGATTGAAGCGGCTTTTAACGGCGAGCCTGCACCAGAGAAACCGACACTAGAAGACCGTAAGCGTGTGGTACTCAAACACATTGATTTAGAGATGGAGCATAATCCGCGAGCCATTGGTCCTTTGCGTCGTATCGTGTGTTGGTATTTCAAGGATTTTCCGGGGGCTGCGCGTTTTCGAAATCAAATCCACATGGCACCGAGCGTAGATGATATGAAAGCTGCTGTGCACAGTTTTGTCCCCTTCGAAGACCCCCTTACCGAATGATCTACTTAGCTTCGCAATCACCGCGTCGTGCCGAACTCATCCAGGAACTCAATCAGCCCTATCAAATTGTGAAATCCACTTTTCGTGAAAGCTTTCAGCATCAGGCGGCTCCCGAGGATAATGGGATGCGCAATGCTTGGGGTAAAGCTAAACGCGCACATTTGCCGACCCAATCATCCGGTATCGTTCTGGGCTGTGACACCTTTCTTTATTTCCAAGGTCAGCATATCGGTAAACCCAAGAATTTGACACATGCCAGGCGTATGTTGCACTCACTGGCGGGGCAGTCCCATTGGGTTTATTCAGGGTTGTGTCTGATCGATCTCGATACGGGTATTGTCCGTAAAAGCTTTGCACGCACGCAAGTGACTTTCAAACCATTGACAGACGCGATTATTGATAGGCTTTTTCAGGCCTATGATCCCTTAGATAAGTCGGGTTCTTATGCTGTGCAGCAAGAACAGGGTTTGCTGATTGCGGGTATGGACGGATCAGCGTCAAATGTGATGGGTTTGCCGCTTGAGTTGCTTAAAAAAGAATTAGCCCGTTTAACGTAAGTGTGTTGCGCAATAGAACTCAGTTGTTATGCACTCACAATAAAGTCTCTTGCAAACAGAAGGGACTGCTTGTAGTCTTACATTAGGAGGGATTAGTATGTCAAAATACAGATTCAATAAATTCAGTCTATTCTTCTATACAGCAATTTCTTTTCTAGTATCCTCGCAAGTGTCTGCAGAAGACATTACCCTGACGACTTATTATCCATCACCACGAGGGGTCTATAACGAGTTAAGGACGACGAACAACACCTATCTATCAAGCCAAGCAGGGAATACCGCTGTTGGGACCGAAACTCCAAATGCGGCAACGAAATTTTCTGTTGCAGGAAACATTGCAGTCGGTACGAATTATGGTTTGCTTGCAGCTCCCGCCAATGGTTTGATTGTTGAGGGTAATGTAGGTATAGGAACTACTGCGCCTACGAATTTGTTGAGTGTGGCCGGTGGGGCTAGCGTGGGGAATGGCTATACAGGTAATGCTGCACCCAATAATGGTTTGATTGTTCAAGGGAGGTTGGGTGTGGGGACGTCTGCTCCGACATTTAGGTTTCATGTAGTGGCTGGAGGCGATGCTGCGATGGAGGTCAGGACTTTGCGTGTGGGGTCACCTCTCCCCGCGGCAGGAGCAGCGGATGGATTGCGAGTGAATGGGAATATCCGTACTAGTGGATCATTCTTCTGTAATTCAGCTATGGATGTTGCTGAGAATTTTCCTTGGTCACCCAGTCAGCCACGTTTACCGGGACCTGGCGATGTTGTGAGCATAGCGCAGGACCAAGACGAAAGTTTAACTTTAAGTGCACTTCCATATGATGCAACCGTTGCGGGTGTGGTTTCGGATAATCCTGGTATGTTGTTGGGCGCTGAGGTGGATGGTTATACCGTTGCATTAGCGGGTCGTGTGCCTACAAAAGTCACCGCTGAAAATGGGCCTATTAAACGAGGAGATTTACTCGTGACTGCAACTAAGCCTGGATATGCTATGCGCGGTGATGCTCAGCGTATTGAAGCCGGTATGGTTTTGGGTAAGGCTTTAGGTGAGCTGGCGTCGGGTGAGGGGTTGATTGTGGCTCTCATTAACCTTCAGTAGGTGTCAATGCGTTGGCAATCCCTTTTCTTTGCAGTGCTGTTCATGATATGTGGGCCTCGGTTTGTGCAGGCGTCTGTACCAAGTACAGTCAAAACAGCAGAAGGCCTTGAAGCTTCACTGATCAAAGAGGCGCGTTTAGTCATGCGTCACGAAAATGAAACAACTGATGATGTGGTGTTGATTTTATTAGATGGTTCGAGGATGAGAATCTCCGGATATCCGACACACGCAGCATTGTATGCGGTGCAGGGCAATCAGCTTAGCCTAAGGGATCCCCAAGAAGATGTTCGCGATTTTTGGAATAGGGCTCGCGTGTTAGGGTATGACCCTTCTCAGGGAACGGTTGTTGTGGGTGGGCTGATGGGGGCTGAGTTTCAAGCTTTGGTATTTGAGGGTAGAAGGAAAAAGGGAGGGTTTGAGCTGGTCCAGGCTGAACCCAAAGGGAAGCCCAATAAGACTTTGACCCGCTTGATGGGGGAGTTAATCGCTCAAGAGGGCCGGCAAACCGTTAAAAGAACAGGTCGATTGGCATCCCAAAAACGTAAGGAAGCAGCCGTATCACTTGAAAAACTGGATGCGTGTATTTCTCAAACCGAGATGCCTTTTGATATGGAGTATGGGAGTTTTGTTGAGGGAAGCGTGAAGCGCGTTGATGGGCTTAATGTGGTTTTTGAACATAAGGGCGAAGGCTACCCCAATGATGAGCGCATTTATAATCTGAGTGAGATTGATTTGGTTGAAGTCTCGATGATTGTAGAAGGAAAACCAGAGTTAGATCGTAGGATTGAATTGCCTAATCCGGTTAAAGAGGTGGTGAAGTATATCAATCCTGGAGATGATGTGCATTTGCTTTGGGAGCCCATGGGTGA
>JAJDCC010000173.1 GCA_029261015.1 Candidatus Omnitrophota bacterium
ATTAGAGTGTGTTGTGGCACCGACAGGGCAAACGGGTTCACAAGGCGCGTTTTCACAATGCATACACATCACCGGTTGATGATGTGTTTTGGGTGCCTCAATATCGCCCTCAAAATAACGATCAATACGCATCCAGTGCATTTCGCGGCCGTTAGCCACTTCATCTTTACCCACAATGGGGATATTGTTTTCAGATTGGCAGGCCACCACACACGCATTACAGCCTGTACAGGCATTCAAATTGACGGTCATTCCCCAAGCATAGCCTTCTTCATTATGATGCGAAGGATAAAAACTTTCGTCTTGCTTAGGTTCATGTGTCAGGTGTTGCGCGAAATCCGGATGTTCTTTAAAGGCTTCTAATGTCGATGTGCGAATTAAATGTCGGCCTTCCATTGAGTGGTGATCTTGTGTGCAGGCCAACTTATGTTTGCGTCCTGTTTTTGTCAGAGTAGCTCCTTGGACAGACCAAGGATGTTTACTGCTGCGCAAAGGATTCACATCAAATCCAAGTTTAGACCCTACATAACCAGCATGGGTGCGCCCATAACCCAAATGCAAGGTGACACTGTTGTCCGTGTGCGTAGGAAGAATCCAAATAGGGGCCTTGATGGTTTTGTCACCCACAGCAATTTCAACAACGTCTGTGTTTTTGAGCCCTAAAGAGTCAGCAGTTTTTGGGCTAATCAATGCGGCATTATCCCACGTCAATTTTGTGAGTGGTTTAGGCAATTCCTGCAACCATCCATTATTGGCATAACGACCATCCCAAATGGTGGGATCAGGACGGAATAAAATTTCGATGCCAGCTGCTTTTTTAGCTTCGGGCTGAAAGCTCTTTAAGCGTTTCACATCCACTGAGACGGGTTGTTTAGGAAAAGCTGTTTTGGCGACAACTCCATCATGAATAGCACGTCGGCGATAAGAGTCTACACCCAAGTTGCTATTCAGTTTCTCCCCATAGCTTTTTAGGATTTCATGATTGCTGCGGGCTGTTTCACCGGTCAAGCCTTCCAATAACTCATGTGCTGATTTACTGTTGTACAGTGGTGCAATCAAAGGCTGAATGATGGACAAGGTGCCATCAAATGTCCGCGCATCACTCCAGGATTCTAAGAAATGGGACTCCGGTAAATGCCAATCCGTTTTTCGGGATGTTTCATCCGCGTACAAACTGAGTTGCGCTGAAAAAGGGACGTTCTTTAAAGCTTCAGTAAATGGAATGTCCGCTGGACATTCATAGGCTGGGTTGCCTCCTAAGATCAGCAGCACATCTACGCGTTGATTATCCATGTCTTTGACAAGTTCATGGACCGCGGTGTACTGATTCTCCGTGTAATCTGTCAGGGGTTGTGTGAAATATAAGGTGTTGGCGACATTGCCTAAGTGAGCATTCAGCGTATAAGCCAAGGCATGCACCCATGCGCTTTGTTGATCGCCAGGAATGATGACGGTGTTTCCGCTGTTGTATTTGAGTTCGCTCACAATTTCTTTGTAAAAAGCGTCTGCTGAATGAGGAATGGCTTGAGTGGGTTTGTCCACGAGATGAAACTCGGCTGCTAAATGTTCAAGGAAAAGTTCCAGGTCTGTTGATTTGAGATTAATGCGCTCATCTGCCATGGCTCCTGTGAGCGTTGGGGAAGATTCAATAGCGTAGAGCCGATTCATGAAGGAATCTTTGTTCTCTGGATTACGGCGTGAAGCAAATTCACGGGCGTAGCGCACAGCTCCTGGTCCTTGATGCAAAAAGTCACTGTCCAAACTGATCAGTACGCGTGCACTTTTGAGACTGTAAACAGGCTGCAGCGCTTCTCCAAAAGCAATTTGCGTCCCACGATACACAGCGTCGCGATTAACGGGTTCAAAAGGGATCGCTTTCATTTTTGGAAAGCGTTTTTGAAGGTCCTTAAGTTGGTTGGCTAGAGTCGGAGATGTGGAGTCTCGGTATAAAATGCGCATACCCGCGCCTTCTAGGGCGGCTTGACTTTCCAGCTGTGGCGAAAGCGCTGTCCAAAACTTATCCCAGGTGCTGATGCGTCCTTGCTTGGTGGGGACTTGTGCTCGGTCTGGATCATATAAAGATAAAATGGCCGCTTGTGTGAATGCGTCTGTGGCACCTAAACTGGCTGGATGCTCTGGATTGCCTTCAATCTTTGTAGGGCGCCCCGTATGGCTTTCAACCAACACTCCCTGTGCGCTACCAGCAAACGGAAATGTTGTCGCGAAGAAGAGCGGCTTTCCTGGGATTACGGCTTCAGGTTGTGATTGATAAGGCAAAATTTCTTCATCGGGTTGTTTGGTGCATCCGGTTAAGCCTGCGAGTGCAAAAGAGGCTCCCATCAGTTTGAGAAAATGCCGACGCGATACGCCATCGGTCCAAATAGGGCCTGATCTGAACTCCTGACCAACCCAGTCTTGGAACTCGGCCGTTTGTGAAAGCTCATCCAAGCTCTTCCAGAACTGTGGACCGTTCTTAGATTCCATTTGTTTCTGCAAATTATGTAATTGGGCTTCTTTACTCATATGCGCTCACTTATGCTTAACGATGGCAAGTCGAACAATTATCTCGACTGTTAATGTGATAGTCCTTCAAAAGTTGCTTACCCAGTGTGGCTTGATCCTTGGGTTGTTTGTATTTGACATCAAACACATAGGCCTTAGGTCGGACAAACGCTTCAGGATTGCGGTGGCACTCAAGACACCATTCCATATGTAAGGAGTTTTCTCGCCACATCAAAGGCATTTGATCGACTTGGCCGTGGCAGGTGGTACAGCCGATGCCTTTACTGACATGAATACTGTGATCAAAGAAAACAAAATCGGGCAAATCGTGAACTCGGGTCCACTTAATGGGTTTTCCGGTGCGGTTGCTTTCACGGACCGGTTCTAGGATAGGCGCATCTTTCCACAGTACTGAGTGACAGGTCATACAAGTGTCTGTAGGGGGGATTCCTGCAAATGGACTTTCTTCGACACTGGTGTGACAATAGCGACAATCTATGCCAATATCGCTGACATGGTGTTTGTGGCTAAAGGGAACGGGTTGTTCACGGGCCACATTGACCTGAGTCATGTAGTCAGACCGGTTGAGCGTCAGCACAAGCCATCCGACACCGCCCAAAATAAAGACGGCACCAAAGATGCTTACGCGTGATAGTGTATTAGAACTTTTGTGGAATATTTGCGCCATTGATGAGTCAACTATGCTAACGTGTTTTCGGAGTTGATCATAGCAGTTTTTCGCAAGAATTGAAATTTTTTTGGAGGCTTAGAAAAATTTATGCAAAGACGTCATGGTATTCAAGGTTTAACACTTACTCTAATGTGTTTGTGTGTGTTCCATTTTGCAGCAGCTCAGTCTGGGGCAGTGAGTCCAGAGGCTCAAGAAGCCCTGAATTTATTGGAATCTGAGGACATTTATAAGAGACAGGTGGCTTTTTTAAAACTCGAATCCTTGCGTGAAAAATCGGTGCTGCCAGTTTTGCGCAAATACCTCAATAGTGATGATGAGGTGATGCGATCTTATAGTTTGCGTGCGGTGGCTGCGATTGATGGCGCTTCATCAATTGATTTGTTAAAAGAAACATTAAAAAATGATAAACATCCTGATGTGCGACGTGCAGCTTTATTAGGTTTAGAGCCACTCTTTGCTGTGGATAAAACTGTTTTGGATGATGCGATTGCGGCGCTGACTGATCGTGATACGAGCGTACGGATGTCTGCTGTCGATGTCGTGAGTCGCATGGAAGATCCGGCGGCTAGAGCCGCTTTGCAAGATAGGTATGCCAAGGAATCTCGGCGTGATGTGGTGCGCGTATTGGACATGGCTAAGGATCGGCTAGGAGGTTTCGAGTGAGCATTGTAAACACTACGGTTGTCGATTTATTAAGGCAGGCGTGTGTCGACCAGAAACTTGTCTGCTCTAAAGACCGGGTGTTAGTTGCGGTATCGGGTGGTGCTGACTCAGTAGCCTTGTTGCGAGCACTTTGTGAGCTCAAAGAGGAATATTCTTTGCAACTGGCCGTTGTGCATGTGGATCATCAAATGAGGCCTGATTCGGGTTTAGACGCGCTGTTTGTTGAATCTTTAGCTAAGGATTTAGGTTTAAAGGTTTTTGTGGAGCAGTGCAATGTGCCTGAAATGTGTGCTGAGGTTGGCGGGTCATTAGAGGAAGTCGCCCGTAATCTGCGTTATGAAGCTTTTCAACGAGTGGCCAATCATTTTTCAGCAACAGCGATAGCGACTGCTCATACCGCTGATGATCAAGCTGAGACGGTGATGATGCGGCTTTTGCGTGGGGCAGGACTGACCGGATTGAGCGCGATCCCCTGGAAAAGAGCGTTGGATAACCAACGTATGATGGGGAGTGCTGTTTGGGTGATTAGGCCTTTGTTAGGCGTTTGGCGCAAACAGTTGGAAGCCTATCTGGCTGAGTGTGAACAAGCTTATCGCACTGACAGTTCTAATAAGGATTTGGCATTCATGCGCAATCGGATTCGTCATGAACTGTTGCCTTTTATTGAAGATAACTACAATCCTCGCATTCGAGAAGCTTTAGCCCAGTTGGCTGAGCAAAGTCAGACAGATACGGACTTATTGGGACTTTTAGTCAAACGCACCTGGAAACGTCTTGTAAAAGAGCGCTCACCAGAGTATTTTATGGTAGACACAAGTCTATTAAAGCGGCAGCCTAAAGCGTTGCAGAGGCAATTGATGCGCCAAGTCGTTTATTCATTGCGGGGGGATTTGAAGCGCTTTGAGTTTCGGCATTGGCTTGAGTTGGAATCTTTGATCGAAACTAAACCGGAGGGCACTGTAGTCAGCTTACCCGGACGTTTGAGGTTTGAAAAACTCAAAACTAGTCTGGTGAGTCGGCTGGAACCCTGAAAGGGGCAGTACTTTTTTGAAAGTGACATAAGCTTGCTGCTTGCTAGACAAAGCTGTATACTAATCTTCTTTAGTTTTTTCGCTTATCAAGCCGATGGAGATCTCATGAACGGTAATCGACCCGGTCCACAGAAAAACAACCGCCCAGGGCCTAATCAGCCACCGCAGCGTTCCCGCTGGATGTTATTGCTTTTTATGGGAATTGGTCTGCTTTTTTTGATGCGAGTGATGGCTTATTATGCCGGACAATTTTCCACTCAGCTCACTTACAGTGAGTTTTATTCTCTCGTTGAACAAAATCCTGAACAAAGTGAAATAGTTGAAGCCAAATTGGTGGATGATCGCGTGCAAGGTCAATTGGCTGATGGTCAGGGTTTCTTTGTTTACCTTCCTGGTTTAGATCCTGAATTGAATAGTTTGATGCGACGTAATATTCCTAATTTTGATGTGCAGCCTTCGCAAACGGGGTTGATGGGGATTTTAGTGGCATTTTTTCCTTGGTTTATTCTGATTGGAATCATGTGGTTTGTGATGCGTTCGGCTCAAGGGGGAGGCAAATTGCTTTCTTTTGGTAAAAGCCGTGCCAAGTTGAGCAATCCCGATAACAACAACAAAGTGACGTTTGCTGATGTGGCTGGTATTGAAGAAGCTAAGGAAGAGTTGGCTGAGATTATTGAATATCTCAAAAGTCCTAAAAAATATCAGCGTTTAGGTGGGAAAATTCCCAAAGGAGTGTTGTTGATTGGGCTTCCCGGTACAGGAAAAACGCTGTTGGCGAAAGCCGTTGCGGGTGAAGCCAATGTGCCGTTTTATAGCATCAGCGGGTCTGATTTTGTTGAGATGTTTGTTGGTGTTGGGGCTTCACGTGTGCGAGATTTGTTTGAGCAAGCGCGTCGTAGCACTAAGGGTGAGAAGGGTGCGATTATTTTTATCGATGAAATTGATGCCGTAGGGCGTCAGCGCTTTGCAGGTGTCGGTGGTGGCCATGATGAGCGTGAGCAGACATTAAATGCTCTGTTAGTTGAGATGGATGGTTTTGAATCGGATGAAGGGGTGATCCTCATGGCGGCCAGTAACCGTCCGGATGTGTTGGACCCTGCATTAGTGCGTCCGGGGCGTTTTGATCGTCAGGTTGTGGTGTCACCGCCTGATATCATTGGTCGTGAAGCCATTTTGAAAGTGCATACACGAAAAATTAAATTGGCCAAGAATGTCAATTTACAAACAATCGCGCGACAAACTCCTGGATTTACGGGAGCCGATTTGGCGAACTTAGCCAATGAGGGCGCTTTGCTTGCTGCGCGTAACAACAAAGAAGAAGTGACAGAGGCTGACTTAGAAGCATCTATTGAGCGTGTGATTGCAGGGCCAGAGCGTAAGACGCGTATGCTTAACGAGCGCGAAAAACGCATCACAGCTTTTCACGAATGTGGGCATGCCTTGGTGGCTTTATTGAGTCCAGCCACAGATCCATTGCACAAAGTTTCCATTATTCCCCGTGGGGCGCAAGCATTGGGTTACACCATGCAGTTACCTACTGAAGATCGCTATACGATGAGTTAAGAAGAACTTGAAGCGCGTATGACGGTGTTGATG
>JAJDCC010000174.1 GCA_029261015.1 Candidatus Omnitrophota bacterium
GGATTATGAATCGAAGGATTTTGTCGATCTGATTCTAATGGATGTAAGGCATTTGCCACAAAAGTCACTTCACCTAATGCATGTTGCAGTCGATACATGCCAGCGGTATGCGTTTGAGTCCAACGCAATACCCCACCTTCATGCTGAAAACGAATAGGCAACCCTTGTGGCGGTTTCACGGTAACCGGACCTGAAGGGATGTTAGAAAATGTGATGAACTCACCAGTTCGCACCGCAGAACGTGACTCCATTAACCAGCGCAAACTGTTCAAAAAAACCGTAAGCACTGCAACATCTTTTTTACCCATGCGCGGGTCAAAACCAAAAAATACTGCACGTTGTCCTTCAGTTTCAGTTATCGATACTAATGAAGTCCTTTCCTGCCCTACTAACGACCACAGCACTGTCTGCCCTGGTAAAGACTGTTTTGTTTTAGGCAAAATAGTCCGTACAGGTTGTAACTGCGTCAGGTAACTGTTAATGGGATGAGTTTCGTCTAGCATCAATTTGATATTACGGATACTCGAACCAAAATCACCCACCCAGTGCAAACTCGACTGACTCTCTTGAACCGTTTCTGTTTGATCCGTCAGTAAAATGTTTTGCGACCCTACTTCTTCTCCAGCACCTTCATGTACCGTGAGTCCTTTACAAGCCTGCAACCACGCTTGTGTAGTTTCACGCTTTAAAGTGTTCTCCATAGCCAATTCCACAGAAAAATGACTTTCGGTAGACACCAAAACACGCGCATAATTATCGGTAGCTAGGGCATCTTCAAGAGCACGGATTTCCAAATCAAGCCAACCTTCAACACTTTCAGGCAATTTGAGTAATACGGTTTCTTGTTGGCGCGCATCCAAATGCACTTGCTGCTGAGCCAGCAATTCTCCATTTTGACGCGCTTCTAAGGTGATGATTTGTGCAAAGGGAGAATAATTAGCCATTGCGGTTTCTAATTGCGATGTCGTAGTACCACACAGAGGTGGGTGCGTTTGTAATCCCACAATCGCGACATTGGGACGAGCTGTGCCTACTTGAATCCAAGTTAAGGGTTCTTGGTCGAGGGTTGGACTGACGCTTTCATCAGTGACCACAATCACCCCATCCGGAGACTCCTGCATAAGTGCCATGCCAATATGCAACGCCGATTCTAACTCTCCACCCACATCTGTAGGCTGAATTGCCGTAATGATCTGATGCAAATAATCCGCATCCACCGTCGGTTGCGCCAACAAAGCTTTGGGTGGGGCGTTGGTCACCAAGTACCAACTGTCTAAAGGTTCTTTTGTCTCCAATAGATCCAATAGTCGTTCTTTAGCGCGATCCATAGCGCGCTCACCTTGCACACTCACTGTACCCATACTGGCTGAGGTATCAATGACCACCAGATAACTTTTTTGATACGCACGCAACCATTGAGGCCGAGTCCAGGCTAAGACTAACAACAATAGCGCAAGCAGCTGCAGCCAGAACAGCCAATTGATGCGCAACTGTTTTAAACTCAGCGCAGTCTGTTTGCTGAGCGACTCAAATGGAATCAAACTGGGAACCGTAATGCGGCGGTGTTTTGTCGATACGCGCCACAAACGGATGAGAATCGGGATTGCTATGAGACCCAACAAGGCCCAAGGAAAGAGAAACTGCATCAACTTAAAAAGCCTTGCGACGTTAATGTTTGAATCAGAAAATCTTCTAAATCGTCTTCAACTCGGTGCTGTGTGAATGCAATTGCGTTGCGTTTACAATACCGCGACAGCAATTCATTGTGCTCGCGAACAAGACGCGTTAGTGCCTGTGTGTCTTGACCTAATGTCTGTGCTTTTCCTGATTCTGAGTCTACCCAAACCCCGGACTCTTTAGGTTCTAGCTCTGCTTGGGTAATCACTTGAATCACTTTGGGTTCTACATGCTGCATCACCAGGCGATGTAGAGCTTTAAAAAACTCAGCCGGACGAATCATGCCATCTGTCAGCCAAATGGCTTGCCCACCATGCATTTTTTGCTGCAACACAGATGTCCGCATCCAAGCCTCTGCATCCACATCTTGCATGGGTTGAATGGTTTCAATTTGCTGCGAGAGCTGGCGATAATCGTGCAATTTTGAAAACCATCGTGTCGATTGTACTTTACCCTCGCCCACTGCATGCACACGCACATGATGTTCTTCCTTCAATGCAATGTACCCCAGGCAAAATGCTAATGCTTTGGCACGCTGCCATTTCTCTGCGGTTGGCAGCATCATTGAAGGTGTTGCATCCAGCATAATTTCAACCGACAGTGCCACTTCTTCTCGGTATTTACGCACATAAAGTCGTTCTAGACGCGCATACAAATTCCAATCAATCGATCGAATGTCATCACCCATCATATAGGGCATATGATCTGAAAACTCAACCGACGCCCCACGACGATTGACCGCATAACGGCCTCCGCTACGACGTCCTGCACGCACCCAACCCACATGTAGGCTTAGGGCTTCCAAACGACTGATGAGTTCTGGGGTCAACCAATTCATTTTAAGGACTAGGTGTTTGCAGTGACAGGCTCAATGATGTCAGCTAGCACATCAAAACTGGTTTTCTTCTCAGCTTCAGCTTCAAAAGAAAGAATGAGTCGATGATTCAGTGCCGATTTCACGACAGCATCCACATCTTCATAACTCACATTCACACGACCATGGATCAATGCGGATACTTTAGCCCCCATCATGATGGCTTGTGCCCCACGCGGTGAAGCACCATATCGCAAAAAACGCTCAGCAGCTAAATGATCTGCGCGCGGATGTGTTGCTGCTACTAAACGCACAATGTAGCGCTCAACATCTTCGGCAACTAAGACTTCGCGCACCAACTGCTGCGCTGCAACGACCCAGGTGTGCGCTTCTTTGCCTTTAAGCACAGCATTCACCGTAGGAACCTGCGCAGATGTGGTGCGTTTGAGGATTTCAGCCAAATCCTCCTCTGAAGGCACATCAATCACCAACCTAAAGAAAAACCGATCCAGCTGCGCTTCGGGTAATGGATAGGTTCCTTCCATTTCTATAGGATTTTGAGTCGCAATCACAAAGAACGGCTCAGGCAATGGATAAGTGGTTCCAGCAATGGATACTTGATGTTCTGCCATTGCCTCCAATAACGCAGACTGCGTTTTAGGCGTGGCACGATTCACTTCATCGGCCAGTAACACTTCGGTGAACACTGGGCCTTTTGAAAACTCAAAAGTCTTTTTCCCTTCGTGATCGACAACCAACTGCGTACCCAAAATATCGCCGGGCATCAGATCAGGAGTGCACTGCACACGATTGAACTCCAAACCCAAGGCCTGCGCAAATGCTTTAGCCAGCAGCGTTTTACCTAAACCCGGAACCCCTTCTAGCAGCACATGCCCTTGCGCAAAAAAGGCAATCAACAGCTCGCGCGTCACTCGTTCTTGCCCCACAAACACACGACCAAGTTCTTGGTGCAAGGCTTCAAACGTTTCCTTAAAAGCTTTGGGTTCTATGGCTGACATCACGTCCTCTACGGTTGTTTGCGTTTCATTTCATCGACCACTTGCTGATAGTCTGGTGGCAAAGTGACTTTCCAATTCCCTAAATCTCTTTGTGTCTGTTGGGTAAGATCTACATCTAAGGTTTTGCTCTCAGACGAGTGCGACAGTATTTTATCGGCATCACCCGTTCCTTGTGTGAGACGCTCATTCACATCGGCTGCATCGGCATCAAATTCAATTGAGAAATCCTGTTCCTCTAAACTGCCCAGATTCTGTTTCTCACCATATAAATTAGGATCTGTCATATCGGAAGTTTCTTTGGAGTCCACCTCCGCTTTTTGAAGCTGCATCTGCATGTCCTTCATTTGCTCTGACAAATCTTCAAGTAATTCTTTGATTTCGCTGCGCAATTCAGCATCTTCCTGCGATGGACCACTGGGCCGATCCTGTTGACCATCAGCTAATTCTTGACCTTTTTTCTCATCCTCTGTTTTTTGTGAGGTATTCTTAGCCGTCCCTTTTTTGGGATCTCCATCCGGATGAGCGGGGTTATCATTGGTTTTTTCCTCTAAATCCTCCGGCAACGGTGTGTGATCTTCGGGATTGAGCACCGGATTGGGTGCATCTTCAACCGCATGTGATTTGGGCTGAGACGCACCATCGGGCAAAGGATCAGGTTTTGGTGTTTGAGTATCCTGCCCAGTGCCGCGCTTACCACTAAACGGATGATTGAACCGAGCCTGCTGGATAGATTCTTCAGACAAAACAGTGGCAACGCTGTGCCCCATGTGGGATAAGACACCTTGCCGCCAAAATAGCGCCAACAAGATCAGCAAAGCTACAGCCAACACGCGATTAAACACATCCCACACTGCTGGTATCTTGGCTTTTAAAACAGACAGCTGGTCTTCAATGTCTTTCAATAGATAAGGGTATAACCGCGGCTGGGGTTGGATTTGTGCAAAAGCTTCAACGGTGACCAAGCGTTCCTTTAATTGCGCCGCCGTATCCAGACTGGCTGTTGATGCGGTCCTTAACCGCGTGTGCCTCCTGAATAACACAAAGCCCCCCAGGAATAGCACCACCACAACACCCCCTATGCCCCACAGACTAGGGATACGGTCATTCATCGGATGCACAATGAACAACACCGCAAAAACTGACAGTAAGCAGAGCTTCACCGCATCACGCAGCAATAAAGAACGGCGATACTGACGCACAATCTGATGAATGGTTGGGACAATCTGACTCATGTTTGGTTTTGGCTCTATTACTCGACAATTGAATACTTTCTATATTACGACAATAGCAGCCTTGCTACTACCTTGCAATTGACATATACTACGCGCATGTCCATTGCAATCTCAGTTGAGAATTTAACTAAACGTTATCATCAATTTACTGCACTCAATGGCATTTCCTTCCAAGTGCCTTCGGGTCAGATTATGGGTTTTTTGGGTCCTAATGGTGCTGGCAAAACCACCACCCTGCGCATTTTGACAGGCATGTTAGATGCCACCTCTGGAAAAGTGACTATTGATGGCATTTCTGTCGCAGCCAAACCGCTTGAAGCACGCAAGCGCATTGGCTACTTACCAGAGAATGTTGCGCTCTACCCTGAGCTGCGCGTCATCGAATATTTGAATTATCGGGCAGCGATTAAAGGCGTCAGCAAAACAGAGCGCAAAGCCCGTATTCAAAGCACATTAGAGCGTTGTCAATTGGCCGATGTCCAACGCAAACTGATCGGTCAACTGTCTAAAGGGTATCGCCAACGCGTCGCGCTAGCTGATTGTTTGCTGGGCAATCCCTCGGTTTTGATTTTAGATGAACCCACAGTGGGCCTAGACCCTAACCAAATTCGACAGACCCGAGACCTGATCAAAGAACTCGGCAAAACCACCACTATTTTATTATCGACCCATATTCTGCCTGAAGTAGAAATGCTTTGCGATGAAGTCACCATCATTCATCAAGGCCGCATCATTGCTACGGATTCGCCTGCCGATTTGCGCAGTCGTTTGAAAAATAAATCCACCCTAAGCATTGAAATCAGTGGTGATGCTGATTTGATACAGAGCACCTTGGCACAATTGCCAGGCATTACCGGCATTAAAGCTCAATCTCAAGAAGAAGGATTCACTACCTTTGTGGTGGAAACCAGTGGTGCCGATGTGCGACAGGCCATTTTTCAAACTTCTGTACACAATCAATGGGTGTTGCGAGAGTTGGCCAGTGCCAAGCGCGCATCCCTTGAAGATGTCTTTGTCTCATTGACCACGCACGAAGCGTTAACACCCCCTGAACAGCCATTAAGCACCGGAGCCATTGCATGAAAAACATAGGCCCTCTATTCAGCCGCGAAATCCGCTCGCTCATTTACTCGCCGCTTGCTTATGCCTGTGGCACTTTATTCATGCTCTTACAAGGCGTTGTGTTTTCCATTCTATTGACGGCAATGAACGACCCACGCTTTAGCGCCACTGCCAGTGTGAGTCAGGTCTTTTTTGGTGGAACCCTGTTTTACTGGATGACGGTGTTGATTCTGATTCCGCTGCTCACGATGCGTACGTTCAGTGAAGAAAAACGCACAGGGTCTATTGAGTTTTTGCTCACAGCACCCGTGACTGAAGCTGAGGTCGTCATCTCTAAATTTTTGGGCGCCTGGGCTTTCTACAGTTTCTTGTGGTTAGTCTCGATCAGCCTATTTGCTCTGTTGCAATTACGCGTGGGCTTAGATTGGGGGGGCATCCTTTGTGGTTATATCGGCACCTGTTTACTTGGTGGCGCTTTAATCGCCATTGGGATCTTTGCTTCTAATCTCACACGCAATCAGGTCATTGCCGCACTGTTTAGCTTTGTCATGATTCTGATTTTATTCAGCATCAGTTTCTTTGATGTCTTTGTGGGTGATGTCGCGACCAGTAAATTTTTGCAACAGCTTTCCTTAATTGAGCACCTCACTAATTTTGCGCGAGGATTCATTGATACACGCCCAGTGGTTTTCTACTGCAGTTTGACCTTCATCTTTTTGTTTCTGACCGAGCGCATGCTCACTGAACCGCGGTGGCGTTCATGAAGCGCTGGCTAGCCAATCTCAACTTAGGGTTCATGGTGGCCTTGCTATTCTTTTTATTCATCATGGTCAACTTTATCGGCGGACGCCATTACAAACGCTGGGACGTGAGCTCTCACCAGATCTCTGCCCTATCCGAACAAACCGAACGCCTCTTAGCCAACAGCGCAGGGCTGCCGCAAATCATTGTCTTTTATTCCATTGGCGATCCGGTCTATCCAATGCTTAAAGATTTGATTGATGAATACACCTATCGCAACCGGAGTTTGCGCGTCACCTTCATTGATCCTGAGCAAGATCCAGCCCAAGCACAGCGCATCGTCAATAAGTACAGCTTAGAGGAACGCAATGTCGTGATTGTTTCTCAAGATGAACGATACAAAATTTTAGCCGAGGCCGATTTGGTTGAATATGATTACACGCCGATGACTTATGGTGAAGACCCACGCATTCATGCTTTTAAAGCTGAAGATGCGCTCACCTCTGCACTGATTCATGTCTCACAAGATGCGCCGCCAACCGTATGGTTCACCAAGGGCCACGGCGAGCATGTCTTAGATGATGCGGGTGTTGAAGGCCTCACCACCGTAAAGCAATCCCTCACCAGTAAAAATAACATCGTAGAAGCCGTCACATTGGTGGAGCGTACCGAGATTCCTAAAGAGGTCACTACCATCGTAATTGCCGGCCCTACGCGCCGTTTCTTGCCACATGAAATTCAATTACTGCGCAGCTACTTAGAAGATGGTGGAAAATTGTGTGTGTTGATTGATCCACTCACCGAAACCGGACTTGAAGGGTTGCTTGCTGAATGGGGAATTGGTTTGGCTCCTGATATTGTAGTCGACCCATCGCAACGTTTGCCCTTTGTGTCGGCATCCAATGTGATGATCACCACTTACACACAACACCCTATTGTGTCGAAGATGAAGACTTTGGTCACGTTGTTCCCATTAATTCGTTCTGTTTTACCGATTGTGCCCGCGCCTAAAGGCATTAAAGTGGATCACTTAGCGCTCACCTCCCCTGAAGGTTGGGGCGAAACCTCTGTAGATAATGAACTGTTTGAATTTAATACCATAGAAGATGTGCCTGGACCTGTCACCGTGGCCGCGGCTGTAGAACAGGAAGACGGAAATGCACGCATTGTTGTGATTGGAGATTCTGATTTCATCACGAATGCACAGGTCACTAATGTGGGTAATCGAGATTTTTTCCAGGGCTCTGTCCTGTGGCTATTAGAACAGGAACATCTAATTGGCATCAGTCCCAAACCACTTGAACAAATCCAACTCCAACTCACCGAAAAAGAATTGAATAAGATTCAATGGCTAGGCATGTTGGGTTTGCCAGTGTGTTTTCTATTGGCCGGATTACTGGTTACCTGGCGTCGCCGTATTGCTTAATGGATTGTTGACATTGATATGAGATGGAAACCCACACTCTTTCTATTGCTAGCTGCCATTGGTATCGGTGCCTATGTTTCTTTAATCGAAGTCCGTTGGCTCACCCCAGAAGAATTGAACCAACAGCAGCGACACCTGCTATCCATTGCGCCTGAAGCCATTCACCATGTAGGCATCGCTTTTAAAGAAGCACCTATTGCCCTACAACGCGAGAACGACATCTGGACGCTACAAGGCTATGGGCGTGCGGATGAGGCCCGTATTGATGGCATCTTACGCTACACATCACGACTCATGGCACAACGCGCACTGAGCCTAGAAGAAACCCAAGGCCGAGAAGCCCATTTTGGTTTTCATGACAATGCCCCTACACTCGACTTACACACACGATCAGATCAGTACACACTCATTTTCGGTGAAGCCACAGCTTTAGGGACCTCTCGTTATGTTCAGCTAAAGGGTGATCCTCAAATTTATATCCTACCGACCGGTTTGTATGAATTATTGGATCAAGAGTTGGATACTTTTCGTGATCCTTATATCGTTCACTTTGCTAACGATAAATTGAAATACTTATCCATCACTGTAGCGAATAAAAAAATAGCGCTATCGCATGATCGTGGCCGTTGGAAAATGACTGATCCATTTGAAGAAGTCGCGGATGCGGTGCATATGAATAATTGGCTAAAAACACTCCGCCAATTGACCACAGACACATTCATCGCGCCCAATCTTGAGAATAAAAATGAAACACTCCATGCATTAGGGCTTGATCCTGGTATAGGAACCATCACACTCGCCTCTAAAGATGCCGTAAACCCCATACACATAACCTTTGGCAACCGTGTCGAGGATCAGAATCATTTGCGCTATGCCTATCGCCAAGGTGAAGATTGGGTCTTTACTGTCAATGCCGAGAAAGTCGATGCACTTTTAGTCGACCAAGCCGATAAGCTCAGGCTTGAACGTTGTTTTGATTTCTTTACTGGAGAGGTCGATAAAGTAGAGATCACCGCCAATAAGAAAACCTGGCATATGGAACGCAATCAGCGTGTTTGGGTGACCCCCACCATTGAGAATCCTTTAGACAAACGCAGTGTAGAGAGTTTCATTGAAGTCTTAGGTGAGTTGGGCATTGAGTCTTTTACCGATCCACGCAAAGAATTTGTGCAAGCGCACTATGGATTAGATATGCCTAAGGGACAGATTAAAGTCTGGCTGACCAATAACTTGGATCCTCAAATACTGACTATCGGCCAAGACTTATTACAAGGTCGCAAATATTGGGGTTATTTAGAGCCACGTAATGTGATTGTTGAATTGCCCGATTTGATAGAACATTTGCTGATGTTTGTGCCTGCAGACTTTAAACCACTCCCTGCCCCAACCAAAAAAGACATCTAAAAAAGGGGACAGTCACCTTTTTTCCATAAACTGCTTGGCGCGAAACATGCGCTGCACTACTGTCAGGTGAACTAAAATATTCAGCACAATCAATGTCCAATAAAAGATATCGTGACCGAAAAACTGCCAACCCAATAAACCATTCAGCAATAAACCCATCATATACACTGCGCTGCGCTCGGCTCGCTCGGCCAAATCTGGCCACTCGGTATTACTTACCGACACTTCAATGGCTGCGCGCGCTTTAGCATAACTCACCATCATGGCGCCACTAATCAATAACATCGACAAGAACCAATAACCCGTAACCCAAGCCACAGTCAATGCAATCATGGCATCAACATAACGATCCATCATCGCATCTAAATAAGCGCCCAACTTACTGGTCTTATTTGTCAATCGTGCCAAGGCACCGTCTAACATATCAAAGGCTGCCGTCGCTCCTACAGCAATCACAAAACCCACGGTGTTTTGATGTACAGCATAGTGCCAACAGATCAGCGCTACCAAAAACGGCGTGCTTAAAGTAATGACATTAGGATGAATGCCAGACCGCGCAATGACCTGCGTCAGCGGCTGAATACCTCGATTGATTTGGGCTTTAAGCTCAGGAGAAATCATGGAGCCTATTGTACCAGAAACTGCTACCACCCTATTTTCGCCCTGTTTTGAGCACACTTTCTCAGGTTGGCACTAAATATGCTGTATGTGCTATAGTCGTTTTATGGCCATTCATACCTCACAAACCTTACAACAGCGTATGGTCATGGCGCCAAACCTTACTTTGGCGTTACGCATCCTTCGTATGACCAATTTAGAATTACAGACCTACTTACGGCATCAGATGCAGGAAAACCCCATTCTCGATATCGAGGAAACCAATAAGATCGAAGAAGTTGAAAGCGATGCTCCCGACAACAGTGCAGACGAATTTGAAGATTGGTCAACCTACGGCCAAAATGATTTAGGCGGTAAGGCTTCCAAAAATCAAAAAACCGCGCAAGAACTCAGTATCGAACAATCACAAACCAAACCCCTTTCTTTATATGAGCATCTTGAAATCCAGTTACGTTGCCAAACCTTACCTGAAAAAGAAATTCATGCTGCAGAATTGATTGTGCAAAATATCAATCAACTCGGATATCTGGAAGTTACTTTAGAAGAGCTCGCCCAACACACTGACCACAGTATCGCCCAGTTTGAAGCCGCGCTTGACCTAGTGCAGAGTTTAGACCCTCCAGGTGTGGGGGCTAAAGATTTGCGTGATTGTCTCAAAATTCAACTGCGCTATCTTCAAAAAGAGGATACCTTGGAAGCTCAAATAGTCGACCAGTGTTTCGATGCTTTTGTACAAAATCGTGTTGATGTCATCTGCCGCACTTTGCACTGTATTCCTGAACAAGTAGAATTGGCCATTCAATCACTAAAATCCTTAGACCCAAAACCAGGCCAAATATTTTCAACAGATATCTCTCAAACCATCGTGCCCGACTTGATCATTCACCGGCGTGAAAAATATTATGATGTCGAACTCAACGACCACTACATGCCGCAAATCATGATCAACCGCATGTACTATCGTATGATGCGCCACAAAGAAACCCCTACTGAAGTCAAACAATTCCTGCATGACAAATTCCGTAAAGCCAGTTGGATGATTCGCGCCATTGATGAACGGAATTCGACACTCTTGGCCATTGCCCGTTGTTTACTGAGTTTGCAAAGCGAATTTGTCGAGCAAGGTCCGGGCGCCTTAAAACCCCTCACCCAATCTCAAGTCGCCCAGCTGATTGGTCGACATGCCTCCACCGTAAGCCGTGCGATTGCCGGAAAAACGATCGACACCCCATTTGGGGTCTACCCGGTCGAAAAGTTCTTTGCCTCTGCTGTCAAACAAGGCAAAAATGGTTCCTCCAAAAGTGTTTCAGATGAGCGTATTAAGTCCGAAATCATGCGTTTGGTTGAGGGAGAGGACCGTACGCACCCTTTAAGTGACGAAGCCTTGGTTAACCTACTTAAGGAACAAGACCTCACCGTCGCCCGTCGCACCATCGCCAAATACCGCACAGCACTCAAAATTCTACCTACCCACCTGCGCCGCCTCCGCTGATAAAGGGAACAGTCCCCTTTTTATATCCATTTTTCCCTGTTTACTTGGACGAAACATAGTTACAGTAGAATAACAGTCCTTAATCTCAACACTTAGATCGACCTGGAGACACAATGAAAGCATCTGATTTATTCGTCAAAGCCTTGGAAAACGAGGGCGTTGAATTTATTTTCGGTA
>JAJDCC010000175.1 GCA_029261015.1 Candidatus Omnitrophota bacterium
AAAACACATCACCGAGGAAGCAACCAAGAATGGCTCAATCCCCATATCCAATAATCGCGTCACACCACCCGCGGCATCATTGGTGTGCAATGTCGAAAACACTAAGTGGCCTGTCAGCGCACTGCGAATCGTAATTTCAGCAGTCTCAGGATCACGCACCTCACCCACCATCATAATGTCTGGATCGTGTCGCAACATCGACCGTAGTCCATTAGCAAAAGTGAACCCGATACGCGGATGGACCTGCAATTGCGTCACACCACGAATCTGGTATTCAATTGGATCTTCAATCGTCAAAATTTTGTGGCTGGTTTCGTTGAGCTGTGACAAACACGTATAAAGCGATGTCGACTTACCCGAACCTGTGGGTCCTGTCACAAATAAAATTCCATGTGGCCGATGAATCAACCGGTTGAGTGTTTCTAAGTCTTCACCTTCCAAACCCAAATCTTCAGGATTAAACAATCGGTTTGACGACAACAAACGGATATTGATCGTTTCACCATAGGATGTCGGCAAAATAGAAACACGCAGATCAAGGTCTTGACCTTCCATACGCACCTTAATACGCCCATCTTGCGGCAAGCGACGCTCAGCAATATCCAACTTTGCCATCACCTTCACACGCGACACAATTGCCGAATGCAAACGCACCACTTCAGCAGGAATTGGCATTTCATACATCAGACCATCAATACGCTCGCGAATGCGCAGCATTTGATCAAAAGGCTCAACATGAATATCTGTAGCGCGGTCTTTAGCCGCGGTCAGCAACATTTGATTCACAAATGAAATCACCGAAGCATCATCGGCTCCGGCAGATAAATCTTCAGCATTACTCTCAACCGTGCTCTGCATAGAGGTGTCATTGTCCAGCATACGCTCAACAGCAGAAGCCCCAATCCCATAGTGACGCTGAATCGCTTCTTTGATTTCGCTCAGTCCCGACAAAATTGGCTTCACTTCACAATGCAGCAGCAACTTAATTTCATCGAGAACCTGAACATGCAAAGGATCGGCTGTAGCAATCAATAAAGTGTTGTTCTCATAAGCAATCGGCATGAGTTGATATCGCGTGGCAATGGCGGGTGGCACCTTAGCTACAGCTTCAGGATCAATATCGGCTTCAGCTAAAGGTAAATAAGGAAGAGAGAGCTGCTCGGCCAAAATTTCCATCAATTGGGATTCGGTAACGAGCTTTTCTTTCAGCAGGATATTGCCTAGGTATTCACCGGTGGTATTTTGCTTTTGCAGCGCACTGGCGAGGTCTTCAGCGTTGAGCACCCCACGCTCAACCAGCAATACCCCGAGCATAGCTCGATTGCTATTGCCCCACTTATTTTGCGTGTCTTTCTGATCCATAAATATCACCTAAAATTGATTGTCGTTTCATACCGATCTATAAACCATACCATATCGCCACAGTCCCAGTCCACGCTCCTAAAAAGGAATCACCACTCGAGCTAATCTAGGCATAAAAAACTCCTCACCTTAACTCGGGTGAGGAGTTCTTAAAATACAAACCCTTATTCTATGGGCGATAAAAAAAGGTGACTGTCCCCTTTTTAGATCTTCTTGAAAACTAGCGATGCGTTGTGGCCACCGAAGCCCAAAGAATTAGACAACACCGCATTCACGGATGTTTTACGCGCTTCATTGGGCACATAGTCTAAATCACATTCAGGATCAGGCGTGGTGTAATTGATGGTTGGCGGCAAAATACCCTGCTTAATCGCCAACACCGAAATGGCTGCTTCCACACCACCAGCAGCACCAATCAAGTGACCGGTCATCGACTTGGTGGAGGATACCGCAAGCTTGCGGGCGTGATCACCAAAAGTGGTTTTGATTGCTAGTGTTTCGATCTTGTCATTCAAACCAGTCGATGTGCCGTGCGCATTAATGTAATCAATGTCACTTGGGCTCAAACCAGAATCCTTAACCGCCAATTCCATCGCCTTAGCAGCACCAGAACCATCTGATGCGGGTGCTGTCATATGAAAAGCATCCCCTGTCATGGCATAACCCACCATCTCAGCGTAAATCTCAGCGCCACGCGCTTTAGCATGCTCATACTCTTCAAGCATCAACACCCCAGCACCTTCACCAATCACAAAACCATCGCGATCGCGATCGAAAGGGCGCGAGGCATGCACAGGATCATCATTGCGGGTCGATAAAGCTTTTAACGCACTAAAACCACCAATGGCCAACGCTGTAATACACGCTTCGGTCCCACCGCCAATCATCACATCAGCATAACCGTGTTGAATCAATCGAAACGCCTCACCCACACCATGCGCACCTGAGGCACAAGCAGTCGCAGGACAAGAGTTAGGGCCTTTAAACCCAGTGCTGATCGACACCTGACCCGCGGCCATGTTGACGATCATCATGGGAATCATGAAAGGGCTGAGCTTGGAAGGACCACGCTCCATTAAATTCTGGTGTTGGATTTCCATCAGGCGCATACTGCCAATGCCTGAACCAATCATCACCCCACAACGAAACGGATCTTCTTTTGAAATATCTAAACCAGAATCGGCAAGCGCTTGAGAAGCCGCCGCTACTGCAAACTGCACAAAGCGTTCTGTGCGGCGTTGCTCTTTAGCATTCAGATAAGGATTAGGATCAAAATCCTTCACCTCACCTGAAATATGAGAATCGAATGGAGACGCATCGAAAGACGTGGTCGTGCCAATACCCGACTTGCCTTCCATGAGTCCCTGCCACATTGTAGGGACATTATTTCCAACCGGAGTCACTGTACCTAAACCTGTAACGACCACTCGCCTCATCTAAAACCTCACATTTATTAAAGACAAACGTCCGCTGAATCAGCGGACGCTCGCATGGATTTGCTGATCGCAGCTTAACTGCGCGTTTTCACGAACACGCCCAATGTTACTTGGCGCCAGCGGACTTCGTTTCAATGTACTTGATGGCTTCCCCTACTGAGGTCATCTTTTCAGCGTCCTCATCAGGAATCTCAATACCAAATTCTTCTTCCAACGCCATCACTAACTCAACAGTGTCCAAAGAGTCGGCACCCAAATCTTCAATAAAAGAAGCTGATTCGGTTACTTCCTCTAATTTAACACCGAGCTGCTCGGCAATAATAGCTCTTACACGATCCGCAACAGCTTCCGCCATACGGTCCTCCTTAGTTTTTCCTACATGACCAATCCGCCATCAACCACCAACACTTGTCCGGTGATGTATCTGGCAGATTCACTTGAAAGGAACAAGACTGCTTCAGCAATGTCCTTGGGTGTCCCAAGACTTCCCAGCGGAATTGCGTCCATGAGCCGTTTACGCGCTTCTTCAGGAAGCTTATCGGTCATGTCCGTCTGGATAAATCCAGGGGCAATCGCGTTGCTGGTTACCCCCCGCCCGGCTAATTCCTTAGCCGTCGTCTTTGTTAAACCAATAACCCCCGCTTTGGAGGCTGAATAATTTGCTTGGCCTGCGTTGCCCATCACACCGACAACCGAGGCAATATTGACGATACGACCACTGCGCTGCTTCATCATGGGCTTAGCCACGGCGCGGGTACAAAGAAAGGTGCCTTTCAAATTGATGTCCAGCACGATATCCCACTGCGCATCGTCCATGCGAACCAACAAACCGTCCTTAGTGATGCCCGCATTGTTGATAAGTATATCGACTCTCCCAAGCTTGTCAAGCACCTTCCCGACCGCCTCATTCACGATTTCAGAGTTAGTGACATCGACAACAAAACCCTCAGCCTTACGGCCCAGGGCTTCAATTTCTTTAGACGTTTGCTTGAGTAATTCTTCGTTCACATCGAAGAGCGCAATGTTAGCACCATTCTTTGCAAGCAGGAGTGCTACCTCGCGACCAATACCACGAGCGCCTCCGGTAACAATAGCAACTTGATCTGTTAGTGACATACGTTCCTCACGGGTTGTTTCGAATCGGGTACTATCATAGTGCCCCTTCACTCAGAAGTCCAGCCGAGAAAAAAGGGGACAGTCACCTTTTTTTGGGGCCCTATTTTGCTACAAATTGCCCGGGATTTGTTGATTTGGCGGGGGTTGAAAAAAGGTGACTGTCCCCTTTTTTCAGGCGTGTTCCTGGTCGGAAGTCAACTTGCCTTCCTTATATACAGCGATAATTGCATCCACCACCACAGGATCAAACTGCACCCCTCGGTTACGACGCAACTCATCAAAAGCCTTCTCAATGCCCATTCCCTTGCGATAAGGGCGGTCTGTGACCATCGCATCAAAAGCATCCACTACAGCGGCAATACGCGACCCTAGAGGAATGTCTTCCCCCTTAATCCCCTCAGGATAACCCGAGCCGTCATAAGATTCCTGGTGATAGCGCACAATTCGGGCCAACTCTTCAAGCCCCGCGATCTCATCTAAAATCTCCGCCCCTTCTTCAGGGTGCTTGCGCATAATTTCCCATTCTTCATCATTAAGGGGACCCGGCTTATACAAAATCTCTTTAGGCGTAAAAATCTTGCCCACATCATGCAGCAAAATCCCGGCTAATAAAATCTCATCAGGAACGCCACCCAACGAGACCCCCATCTCACGCAGCTTCACTAAAATTTTCTTTGCATAATCCACAGCCCGCGACACATGCTCATGCGTATAATGCGGATCAATTTTAGAAACCACCTTCGAAAAAGCCGCCACAATCCCTGTCGTCATACGACGACTGTCATCCAAGGACCGTTGCAACTCCTGATTAGCCGACCGCAAATCCTCATACAAAGACGTGCTGACTTTAAGCAACACTTCTTCTTTGAGGTATTCAAGACTGAACGGCTTCACGACATAATCCGCAGCGCCAAGTGACTTAGCCTGAGCAATGGTTTGCTCATCTTCAATGGCTGTCACCATAATGACCTTAATGGTGCCATCAATCTTAATGGCTTCTTTAAGAACAGTAAGCCCATCAGCACCGGGCATATGTAAATCGAGGAAAACTAAGTGAGGACGCTCTTCACGAATACACCGCATAGCGGCTTCTCCGTCATGAGCCAAAACCACATCAAACCCACGCTCGCCAAAAAAAGTTTCTAGCAGGCGGCAAATTTTGGGTTCATCATCGGCAACTAATAATTTAACCATGGACGTCGTCTCTCAATTGTGTGTCGTAGACATCTAGTATACACCAGATCGACCGTGGTTTTGTGCGAACCGTTTAGGATTTTTGCAGTTCATGAGCAATGGGCAAACGAATCGTAAAACAAGTTCCTGTTCCGACTTCAGACTCTACTTGGATAGTACCATTATGTGCTTTAATAATACGTTGTGTTACAAACAAACCTAAACCCGTACCCGTGTGCTTGGTTGTAAAGAAAGGTTCAAACACTTTATTGAGTTTTTCTTCTGGAATGCCAGGACCTGAATCACGCACTTGCACCTCAACAGCAACACCATTAGCCTTAGCTGATAACCACAACTTACCACCATTTTTACCCATAGCTTGGCAGGCATTAATAATGAGATTCAGCACTACTTCCTGCAATTGATTGTGATTGCCATACACCTTGGGCAATTGCTCTGGAAGTGTCACTGTGCGCTCTATGGTGTCCAAACGCACTTGATAGGCAGCCATGCTCACACTTTCCTCAATGGTACGCCGCAAATCCATCGGCTCTAAATCACTGGTCGCCGAGGGTTTTGCAAACCGTAAAATGCGCCGTGTAATGTCTGCCGCGCGGCGACATTCATCAATCACACTCCCCATCACCTTATCCACCGCTTCATCCTTACCTTTATTGCTTTCAAGATACAACTGAGCCTCAGCTGAAATGATGGTCAACGGATTGTGAATCTCATGCGCCATACCCGATGCCAACTGACCAATACTGGCCAGTTTTTCCGATTGAATAATGTGTGCTTCACTTTCGCGTAACTGATTCAAAGACTGTGCGTTTTCGATTGCAAGGGCTCCTAAGTGCATGAATCCCATAAGGATAGCAACATCAGCATTCGTAAACCACCGCGCTGTGCGCTTGGCCCCTACCGCCAAAAAACCCAATAAATCATCGCCAGCAAAACTTGGCACAACCAATTTTATTTCAAGCTTGCGCATCCAATCATGCGCTTCGTTATAACGCTTGCGCCACTCTTCATCTACTTGAGTGGCCTTTTTATTCAATTCAAATACCTTCAAAATGGTTTGCTCTTTTTTGAGCACCTCAACTAATGGATTATCATTCTTTAAAAACATTCCATCGGGGAACATGGAATCGGGGTTGGCCACACGCACAGAAAAACGCTCTTCCTTTTCGTCATACAGAAAAATTGAGGCATGAGTCAGTTCACAATCACGAATGGAGGTGTCTACGATGTACTGACAAAGTTCTGGAATCTCTTTAATTTCAGCCAGACTTTGGGAGGTAGAAATGAGCGTTTGATGATAGCGACGCTCATCAGAGTAGGCCTTGTTCTCCATGCGCCGCACAAGATACAAATAAAGAAAAGGCATAATTGCCAGTAACAAACCCAGTAAAATCAGTGGCGCTAACCACCAATTATCACCAAAACGGTTTGCTAAATACTCAGTGCCAAAATGCGCCAAAATTAACGGCAGCGCAATCACACAACTGTAGATGGCTATAAAGAGTATAAGTTTACGAAATCGTAACTCATTCATTTAAAGAACTGGCCTTAAGCAATAGCTTCTTTGATCGTTTTAGACAAATCCCGCAACGAAGATAGCGGCTTATCAAAATGACTGTACGCACCCAACTTAAGCAAACGATCACGCGTCTTACCCCCATCGTTGTAGGCGGTAATCACAATGACTGGAATTTCGGGAAACTGGGATTTGATACTTTGAAGAATCTCATCGCCATCCATTCCTGGAAGCTTAAGATCAACAATAACCACATCGGGTCGATGCACTTCGACTAACTTCAAACCCGACGGCCCTGTCATGGCTACATGCACAACAAAACCTCGGCTCGAAAAGAAAGCCTGAATGGTTCGAGTGAACTCAGCCTCGTCGTCAATCGATACTATGGTTGGCATTAGTTCTAATGCTAAGCGACTACGGCTTCTGAGGCAACAGGAAAATCAAGGAAGAAGGTAGTGCCTTCACCTTCGGTACTTTCAACAGAGATGCGTCCTTTATTGCGTTCAACAATTTGGCGCACAATAAACAATCCCAAACCTGTTCCTTTACCCGGCTCCTTAGTCGTAAAAAATGGATCAAAAATTTTCTTCAAACCTTTTTCTGAAATCCCCGTACCGGTATCGGCAATCTCTATCACAATGCGTTGGTCTTTTTGCTTAGCGCGCACGGTAATCGTGCCCGGCGGTACAATGGCTTGCCCAGCATTGCGAATCAGGTTAAAGAGCACTTCTTCAAGCTGGCGCTTATCCACAACGATTTCAGGTAAACCCTCTGCAATTTGCTTCTCAACTTGAATCTTTTCTAATTTTAGATCATGCCCTACTAAGCTCAATACTTCATCCACTTGTTCAGCCACACTCACAGTTTCTACTTTCGGGGCCTTACTTGGCTTGGCAAAGTTACTCAGCTTTTGGGTAATGGCTGTGGCACGATCGATCTGCTTGAGTGACACCTGTAAGATCGACTGCACGCGCTCCATAATCTCTGCTTTATCCTTGCCCTCTAACAGACCATCCTCATGATCCAACATAAACGACTCAAGCTGCACCTTCATGATGCCGAGTGGATTACAGATCTCATGGTTGATACCAGCCGATAAGGTACCGATAACAGCTAATTTCTCGCGTTGGGCAGCTTCAGCTTGCGTCTTAACAAGTTCATCGAAAAGTTGTGCATTGCTGATGGCAATCGCAAGGGTTTTGGCCAGCGGCACCAACACCGCAAGGTCATCTGAGGTGAATTCTTCATCCGACTTCTTAGTCCCAAGGCACAACACACCAATCAGGTCTTCATGTACGTGTAGTGGCAGGCATACCTGGGCATCTATCTCTTTCAGTCTTTCCTTAATCGAGTCAGTGTATTTCACTTCTCCCAATTTGCCATCTAGCCCAATGGGCTCATGCGTTTCACGCAAAAAGGTAATCATTTCCTCTTGCTCTTCAAGCTTATATTCCGCGTTGAGCTTAATCCCCTCGGCAGCCACCATCTGATAGTCACGGGTTTCGGTATCCATCAGTAACAGCTGCGCGTTCTTCAACTTAACGACTTCAGACAATGTCGTCACGGTCATATCTAATAATTTACTCAAGTCCACCATCACCATCACTTCGTCAGTGAACTTTTTCAGCAAATCTTTGTAATCGTAGCGCTTCTGAAAAAGGTATTTGTCTGTAGAGTTGGTGAGCCAATCACGCGTAGGACCATACACCCCGGCAATGATAGCTGCCGATAAGACATTGGAAAGCCATTTAGGGATGGCGACATAGCGGATAAGGAGGTCTTGCGAAACAAATGCCACTAATGAAACGACCGCGACAACCGAACCCACAAGCCCAGCGAACACAAGGGTCCGCTTGACGATGACTTGGATGTCATGCAGGTTGTATTTTAAAATGGTATAACTGATCACCAAGCTAAATGAAACGACACATATAACCCCTATAGGATAGTATTCAAATCCATAATTCGGTAGAAAATCACTTGCTGAAATTGTGATAAACATGAATGCAAAAAAAACTAGCTTTATCTGATGAATTTCTGTGTCATTTTGTATTAGATAATTTTCGTCTCTAACCCTTTTCCTCCACTCTTTATACAAGACATACATACTAGTAAGCACAGAAGCACTCATGAGCAACATAAAGGGAGGATGAACAAACGAATTAGCCTTCGGATAAAAACCAAAAAAATATCTATATGTCCCATCAAGAAATAAATCGGTATGTAGAGTAACTAAAAAAATGAGTGAAAGAACATAACAAACTTGGATAGGAACTTTTAATTTACCTTTGCTAACAAATGATGCACAAAAGTGTAAGTATGTAACAGGCATAAATATTACACCGCTATAACCTATCTTTAGCCATCGCAAAGCCTCCGCTTCCGTGTGCATACTGTAGGAAACGCCATAAGTTATTTGCCAAACAGACGTTACGAAACAAAAAGCCATAAAAGCAACGATACGCTCATTCCATCTATGAACTGTTTGACTAGAAACAAACATAAGCAGAGACAACAATACTACTGACGCACAAATATTTGGTAGAGTATACAGGCTAATGGTAGTATCCTTCCTTATTTAACAACCAACAGGAAAGTTCTCAAAACCAATCCTTAGTTATACATGCTCTCTCTCGATCTCTCTTTTTTCCAATCCTCCTAATAAAATCTTCTTCAAAGTATACATCACCATACCGAAACTGCGGTAATCCAAAACCATGTTTAATTCCCAAAGCATAAATCTCTTCAAGTTTATCCACTGTGATTAAACCTCTTCCAATTGAAAAATTGTCTCTTCGATTTTCCATTGAAAGAATAATTGCTTCAGCTAAACATCCAAAAACAGTTTCTCCATCTGAGGAAATCCTTGCATCGCTGCACCACTTTGTTTCATTGTTAGGAGGGAGCGCTGCCAACCCTCCTTCAAAAACTAACACATCATTCCTTGAACGAACTAAGTCAATCCCCACATTGTGAGGAAGAGCCACGTCGCATACAATCGCCCCAGATTTAATATCCTCTGAATTTAAAATTGTTGTAAGAGCACTGGTAGCCGTAATGATAATGTCAGCATCTTTAATGGCTTCGGAAACACGTTTATACACCACTATTTTAGCAGGCGAATTCACTTCTAGATCCAATGCGAGCACTGACAACTTCTGATTATTTCGCGCTACTAACCTAAGCTCACCGACCTCTTGCGATAACATAGCACAACACGCACTACCTATATCACCCGTAGCCCCTATAACACTAACAACTAATTTTTTCATTGGCAATTCCATTGTATTAACTGCATGCCGCACACCAGATATAACTAACGCAGCTGTGTAGCTATTGCCACTTGTTAGATTCATTGCTGTCCTTCTCGAAAGAACTTCACCTTCATTACCTATGATCGAAGTAAATCCACCGAGACTTAGGAATTCCACACCAAGCTCATCTGCAAATTTTATTGCATCAAATACCCTTTCAAGAACAAAATCTTCTCCCCAACTAAGTACATGACGCGGCAAAAAAGGACATACAATTATTTCTCCGCCAACTACTACCCCCGTCTCTGATACAATCTCTGGGACTTCTATCAATTGATAAGGCTTCATCTCTTTAATTAAAGCATCTGAGTATACTTGGCTAACCTGATTGAGAGCACTCATCCTTGAGTTAATCAATTTCAACATATGTTCGTTGTTTAAGTAATGCCCGATGAAACCAAATTTATTCTTTTTCATCTCGTTACACTCAATGATATTAGTAAACTAACCGCTCTCCTTGATGCATTTTTTCCTGCTGTAATGACTGTTGGAATACCACTGAACCCAGAAGGTAAACCACTCCAGTGTCCAGCAAAATACAAACCTTCTATCGACTCGAACTTGTCCCATCTTCTTGAATTAACTTGATCTACGGTTGAAGCAAATCCATATATAGCTCCATCATGGTTCTGCGTGTACTTCTGAATTGTGGAAGGGGTTGCAGAAAATTTAGTATCTACGGAGCTAGCTATGTCAGGTAAAAAATAATCAATGCGGCTCATTACATCATCAGCAAGGCGATCTCTAATCTCCTTCCATTTGGCTCTATCTAGAGTAGGCACCCCCACAATAGCCTGCAATGAATGATAACCCTCAGGAAGCAAGTCGGGATCATGTAGAGATGGTATATTGAAAAACACAAATGATTCCCTTCCCCACTCTATACCTCCATCCAATGTTTCTCCCCAAAACTGATCAATATGGCCATTACGATAACTCCATACAGGGCAATTATACTTGTGGGGTGGTAATTGACCTTTAAGACCAAGATGTAGCATAAATGCAGAAGGGGTACATTTTCCTTCCACTCTGATTTTTCGTGAACTAGCATGAGAAAGACTATTATCTAACAATGCTGCTGCTTGAAATGGATCACAGTTAGCTATAACAACTTTAGCTTGTATCTCTACTTCATGTCGACCCAACACTTTTGCTATGACTCCACTTACTTTACCAGTACTGCCCGTGCAGATTTTGGTCACAGGTGTCAGTAATGATGCAACACCTCCATATGATTGAAATCTCTCTAATAAAACATCAGAAAACCGCTGCATCCCACCTTTAGGATAGTAACCACCATCAAAAATATATTCCCTATACAGGAAAACTGATGTCAAAGCAGACGCACTGGCAGAGGACAAACCAATATTCCCTAACAACATTGAAAAAACTGATTTCAATTCTTCATCTTTAAAATAGAAATCGAGCAGTTGTGAAAAAGTTATATCTTTTAATTCAACAAAAAGCTGGAGGGTATTTTTTTCATTTATATAGCTTACAAATCTAGAAATAGCTGCTGCTTCCTGAGGAAATTTGCTTGTAAGCTCATCTACTGTTTGCTTGATATTCGTGTAGAAAAAAACTTCTTTACTTTTAGTAACCACGACATCAGTAGGATTGATTCGAATCAAATTTAAACTTTTATCTAAGTCATGATCCCTAATAAATTTTCCAATCTGGCCATCAGGCCTACAACTACCTAAAGAATGTGCAGCTGCATCAAAGTAGTAAGGACCTCTTTGAAATGAACTAGCACAGCCTCCAACAATGTAGTGCTTTTCAAGTAAAACGACTTTAACACCAGCCTTTGCTAGATAATTAGCACAACTTAAACCACCGATACCTCCACCGATAACAACAACATCACATTGACTTGGAATTTGATCCACAGGAGTAAGCATTGACTAGCTATTCATTTCTGCTAGCACAAGCGAAGCGTTGTTCCCCCCAAAAGCAAACGCGTTTTTTATCGCGACTTTCGAGTCAAACTTACGGCTTTTATTCGGAACACAATCAATATCGCACTCGGTGTCCATGTTTTCATAATTAATCGTAGGTACTAACTGACCAAATTTTAGGGAAAGAATACATGCTATTGCCTCTAAAGCACTTGCGGCCCCCATAGCATGACCTAACATCGATTTTACAGAACTTACTGGCATTGAATCTGCTCGCTCTCCGAATATTTTTCTAATCGCAGCACATTCTGTTTTATCATTAGCAGCAGTACCTGTTCCATGTGCATTTATGTAGCCCACATCTTCAGGATTCAAACCAGCTTGCTTCAAAGCATTTCTCATCACATTAGCAACCCCATTCACCGAAGGAATGGTCATGTGCGTAGCATCACAGCTAGTGCCATAGCCAAGTACTTCAGCATAGACAGTGGCTCCACGCGCTTGGGCATCTTCATAACGCTCTAAAACAACAATGCCCGCCCCTTCACCTGGTATCATTCCTTTTCTATTTTTATCAAACGGTCGACACTTATCAGGTGAAACGGCAAATATTCGATTAAATCCCTCAAAAACAGTTCTTGAAAAAGGTTCTGCTCCACCAGCTATTACTACATCAGCTTTATTAAGCTTCAATAAATCATGTGCATATCCAATCGCATAGTTACCAGCAGCGCAGGCAGTAGGAATCATCGTATTGGGTCCTTTAAAACCAAAACACTTAGCGATACTTGCGGACATAGAAAAACTTGGATAGCGCTTATATTGTGCTGCTGAAGTGTGCTTTGGCCCTTTAAATACCCAATCGCTGTTTATCGTTTCCAGCTCCTGGACATCCGCCATTGTTGTCCCTAAACAAACACCTACTTTATTATCGAGTGAAAGACTTCTATCAAGATCCGCATCTTCCATAGCCATCTTGGTGGCTGCAACTGCAAATTGAGCTCCTCTGGCAAGATTTTGGGAATGAGGAAGTTCACTGATGAATTCAGTGGGCTGATAATTGTGCACCTCTCCACCGATATGAGTGGGAAACTCAGACGTATCAAAATAATTTACAGGCGTAGTCCCTAATGTACCCGCAAGCAAAGCATCCCAATATGCCTGCCAGCCTATTCCAATAGAAGACACAACCCCAATACCGGTTACAACAACTCTTTGTTGATGCATTGATCTAGGCATGAATTTTTATAAATGTCGCTTTACTAAATCAGTGACCGCATTAGCAGAAGTAATCTTGGGAAGGTCTTCCTCAGGAATTCTGATTTTGAATTTCTTTTCCAACGATGCCAAAATCTCCAACGCCATCATTGAGTCCATATCTAAATCCTCAACTAAATGAGCGTCTGGATCAATTTTGTCAGCATCGATTTCAATAATATCTGCAATTAAGTTCTTAACTTCTACATCCACATTTATCGTAGCCATCTTCCCCCCTTATTAACCTAAGCTTAAACCGCCATCAGATACAAACACTTGCCCAGTTATATATGCAGCTGCATCACTTAACAAAAACGTGACAAACTGCGCTAACTCTTCAGGTGTTCCGAACCTTCCTAACGGAATTTTATTCAACACACTTTCCCGAACATCTGGTTTTAATTGCATAGTCATATCGGTTTCGATATATCCAGGAGCAAGCGCATTGACTGTAATGCCATAGGGAGCCACCTCTTTTGCTAGAGAGCGTGTCATCCCTATAATTCCAGCCTTGCTTGCCGAATAATTCACCTGCCCTGCTATGCCCATTAAGCCAGAAACTGAACTTAAGTTAATGATTCTTCCCTTACGTTGTTTCATCAATGTCACAATAGATGCTTTGCAGCTGTTAAAAATACCGGTCAAATTGGTATCAATCACATCTTGCCATTCTTCTGCTTGCATCATCATGAGCGGTTTGTCTTTGGTAATTCCTGCGCAATTCACTAAACCGTCTAACTTTCCAAACTCTTCGACTGCTTCAACAACCATATCTTTAGCATCTGAGAGATTGCGGCAATCGGCACGCACACCAAGCACTTTCATTTCATCAGTATTGTGCTCATTCATGAGCGCATCGGAGCGCTCTTGACTATTCACATAGGTGAAGGCGACTTTAGCCCCTTCCCTCACTAATTCTTTAACGACAGCTCCACCTATTCCGCGACTACCACCGGTGACAATAAATACCTTGTCTAAAAGTAGTGGTGGATACTTCGCTGCTTTTGGCTCAACTTTATTGCCTGAATTTTTTGTTACTTGAGTCGACATCGTTAACCTTGCTTTAAAATGATTGCTGTCATGTGACCTAAAGGTCCTGAACCTAATACCAAACTATTTGCTGTAAAATTTGCAGAAGCTTGCACACTTGTTGCTGCCGTAGTTATCGGCTCCGTTTTACTAGCAACCAGTGATTGCGCCATCTGAAAAGCCCCGCCCGCACTGAACGACTCGCCAATGAGTTTACGAATATTTGTTCTGGTCAATTCTTTGGCCCGATAACCAAATACTTGTTCAAGCGCATACTCTTCTGACTCTGCACAACCTTTAACACCATTGGCACTCAAACTCACCGAGTCAATATCTTCAGGCTTGAGATTTGCATCAGCAAAAGCTTCTTCAATAGCACCCATCAAACCAGTTGCTTGTGGGTTATAGCGATCATCACATTCCGGATCAAACTGCTGCCCATAACCTAAAATTTCAGCATAGATGTGTGCGCCCCGTTGCTTAGCGCCTTCATAAGTTTCTAAAGCAAATAAAGCCGCGCCTTCACCCAGCACGGTGCCTTTGTGCGGTGCCATAAAAGGATCTTTCACGGGATCAGTAAAAGTACCCCGCGCCATCAGCCCCAATTTGTAAAAACCTAGAAAAGTTTGCAGACAAAGTTCTTCAACACCCCCAACCAACAGTGTTTGCGCGCGCCCTAACTTCAGCATATTCATGGCATAACCCACCGCATCGTGTGAAGCATTGAACCCAGTAGAAATGGTGGAATTTAAACCTTGTAGCCCAAAGCGAATTGCCACTTGGCTGGCGGGAGAATTAATTACGGTGTTTGGAAACTTGGCGGGATTGACATAACGAGGACCTTCGCGCAAACCCTCCATATCAAAATCACTAATCGACTTCACACTGCCCATAGTCGATCCAAGCACCACGCCGATTTCATCACGATTCTCATCGGTGATGGCTATACCAGAATCTTCAATTGCCAGCTTGGCAGCCACTAAGGAAAGGAGTGTCGTGCGGTCTAAATTGCGGAGGCCCTTTTTGCCAAGATATGGCACAGGGTCAAAATCGGATACTTCACCGGCATAATGACAACGATAGTCTGAAGTGTCGAACAGGGTAATGGGTTTGATGCCCGAAACACCCTTGGCACAATTCTCCCAAAAGGCTTCTTTGCCAATACCATTGGGTGCGACAACACCGACACCAGTAATCACAATGCGCTGGTTATCATCCATGATGGCGCCCCTTAATTAAACTTATTAAAAAAGTCTTGGTTAGCTCTAGCATTCTCTTGTCCCGTTTGTTTACTGTACTTACGACAATAAAGGGCTGTTGAGTGCTCATGAGTCACCAAGACTTTACCTGTTAA
>JAJDCC010000176.1 GCA_029261015.1 Candidatus Omnitrophota bacterium
TCCGGGAATTAAGCGCTTATAAGAATTGACCCACTGATTCAACACTAAAGTGATTTCGGGTGTGTGCTTCAGTATCCCTGCTAAGAAATATTTCCCCGTCGCAGATAAACCTTCTGCACTTTTGCCTCCATAAAAAGCATTCTTATCGCCTTTAAACAAAGACATGTGCACATGCATCCCTGAACCATTCCCGGTAGATAATGGCTTTGGCATGAACGTAGCGTAAAGCCCGTTCTTATGCGCAACCTCTTTCACTATCAACCGATAGGTCATGACATTATCCGCCATGGTTAAGGCATCGGTATAGCGAAAATCAATTTCATGCTGCGAAGGCGCCACTTCATGATGCGATTGCTCAACACCTATTCCCATATCTTCCAGAGCTAAAATAATATCGCGTCGCAAGTCTGAGGCTTCATCCAGTGGAGTTAAATCAAAATACCCTCCGTTATCGACAGGCTCAGGCTTTTCTGAATTCTTAAAAAGAAAAAACTCCAACTCAGGACCCACGTAAAAAGTGAAGCCTTCTTTGGCCGCCTGCGCAAGATTTCGCTGCAAAACGTAGCGAGGGTCTCCTTCAAATCGACGACCATTCGGATAAGTGATATCGCAAAACATCCGCGCCACGGCATTCTCTGAAGGACGCCATGGCAAAATACAAAAAGTGTTGGGATCAGGCATCGCAATCATATCGGATTCATTGCCTCGCGCAAATCCTTCAATGGCCGACCCATCAAACTGAACCCCTTCTTCTAACGCTTCTTCAAGCTGATCAATGGTAATCGCAATATTCTTCAAAAAACCCAAGATATCGGTAAACCACAAACGAATAAATCGAACATCATGTTCTTTCGCTAATCGGAGTACGTATTCTTTATTTTGATTGAGTGCGTTCTTTACCATTTCACAACCTTTATCCCTACTTACTTGCTGTTGTTAATAATTTCGCAAAATGCTGCGCCACATGTGCTGATAATTCTTCTAATCGTCCTATATGTTCAGGAATAGATGCAAGAATCGTCTCTGGATCAATCATCCCTTTTAATTCATCTAACTCTGCTTTCATTACAGGAACCTTCATCCATGATTTAATGAGCGCTGCATCCACTTCTATGTGGAACTGAAAACCATACGCATTCCCATAACTGAATCCTTGCTCATAACACAGCGGCGCGCTAAAGAGCTGCTTTGCCTTTTTAGGAATTTCAAAGTTCTCGCCGTGCCACTGAAAAACAGATTCGGTTTGGCCAAACACATCACACAGGGAATCCTCATCGGCATCTGGCTCCCGCATAATAGGATGCCATCCAATCTCCTTCATCGGCAAGGGCGAAACCGGAGCACCCAGCACATGCGCTAAAATTTGAGCCCCTAAACAAATGCCCATATAGGGGAGATCTTGTTTGATGGCCGCTTCGATCAGCTTAAATTCCTTAGCTAAAAAGGGGTGCTTTTTATGGTCATTCACACTCATGGGCCCCCCCATAACCACCAAACCCTCATAAGCTTTCAGGTCTGGCCAAACAGCACTCGCTTCAAAGGCATTCAAGACATCTACAGACACATCAGCCTGTTTGAGGTGCTTTTCAAAAGTCCCAAGACCTTCATGCTCTACATGCTTAATCACTAATAATTTCGACATACTCATCTCTCTCACATTTGGAATCTGACACGAAAAAACGACCCTCGAATGGCACCTGGGTGGGGGTGGGGAGTTTTTCCCAGTATACCATTGAGGGTCGCTTGGTCAACGCAGAATATGTGGGTTCTGCGTCCTAAACGGCACTCTCGCCGCGTTCGCCTGTCCTGATCTTGATGACTTCTCGCACATCGGAAACGAAGATCTTTCCGTCTCCCACGCTACCGGTCTTACCCGCCTTGAGAATCGCCTCAATCAAATTTTCCACATCGCTGTCATTCACCACAATCTCAATCTTCACTTTGGGCAAAAAAGTCACCCGATAGGATTCTCCTCGCCAAATTTGGGTCACCCCTTTTTGACGACCATGCCCCTCGGCTTCAGTAATCGTAATCCCTGGATACCCTGAAGACTCTATGGCTTGGCGCACCTCATCCAATTTTTCTGGACGAATAATCGCCTCAATCTTTTTCATTGTGGAACTCCTCGCTTCTGTTGATCCTTGAGTTTTTGCTGTCGCTGTCTGTGTCATGATTACCTCCGCGCTGCGACTGGAGACTCCACAGAGTCTGTGATAACCGGCACTGATCGGCGCGTCACGAAATCAGGATAACAATTATTACCATGCTCGCTGATATCCAAACCATCAATTTCTTCATGGATACCGACACGCACACCCATCGTCATCTTCAGCAAATTCCACACAACATAAGATGCGACAAAGACAAAAACACCCACAGACACGATCCCCACAACCTGTGCCCACAACAGAGTAGCACCACCACCATAGAACACACCAGCAGAACCGCCAGCCAATTCTGGATCGGCAAATAAACCAACAGCCAATGTTCCCCAAACACCATTAGCTAAGTGAACCGCTAAAGCCCCGACAGGGTCATCGATCTTCATTTTGTCAAACCAAAGCACTGCTGCGACAACCACTAAACCAGCAACTGCACCGATTAAAATAGCCACCGGAACGCTCACAAAAGCACAGGGTGCTGTTATCGCAACCAAACCCGCTAAACAACCATTAATGCTCATTCCTAAATCAGGCTTACCCATCTTTAAAGTAGACACAAAAGTAGCCACTAACAGCGCTGTTACAGCCGCCATATTGGTAGTGACAGCAATGTGAGCAATAGCGCCTGCATCAGCAGCCATCGTTGATCCTGGATTAAAACCAAACCATCCTAACCAAAGAATAAAAGCACCGATAGTTGCCAAGGAGAGATTGTGTCCAGGAATCGTATTCACCGAACCATCTTTTCGGTATTTGTCATAGCGTGGACCTAAAACTAAAATACCAGCAAGCCCCGCCCAACCTCCTATGGAATGCACCTGAGTCGATCCAGCAAAATCCAAAAACCCTAGATTCGCTAACCAACCGCCACCCCAAATCCAGTGCCCCACGATGGGGTAAATGATTCCAACAATAAAGAAAGTGAAAGCAATGAAGGTGTAGTACTTAATGCGTTCTGCCACACATCCTGAAACAATGGTTGCTGCTGTACCCGCAAAAACCAATTGAAAGAAAAACTTTGCCATTAAAGGCACTGTTGCCCAAGCAATCGCACTGTATGCCCCCACATAAGTATCATCCCCTGCTGGAGACATATCAGATCCACCCAAGAACCACAAACCTTCAGTTCCCATGAATCCATTGCCATTACCGAACATCAACCCCCAACCAATCACATAGAAAGCTAAGGAAGCCGCTGCAAATACAATGAAATTCTTAGAAAGAATATTCACTGAGTTTTTGGCACGACAAAAACCCGCTTCGACACACCCGAAGCCTAAATTCATAAAAAAAACTAAAATCCCCGCAACCATTACCCAAAGTGTATCGAGGGTAATTTTCATATCCAATAAATCCATACGGCCTTCCTCCTCATCGCACCCATCATTGGGCGTCAAAACTGTTTGCAAGGTTACTCCCCACAGGTAACCCCAGGATTGGAGGTAGTTTACGGTTTGAGGGTTACGCAAGAATCACGCAGATGTTAATTCTATGTTACGGAAAATAAGCAGGAATGAGTACTACAGGTATCAGGCTTAGCCTTTGGGGACGAATTTATACCCGACATTACGGACCGTTTCCACATAAGTGGCACCGCCGACTTCAATTTTTGAGCGCAAGCGTCGCACATGAACATCCACGGTTCGAGTCCCTCCGTAGAAGTCATACCCCCAAACCTTATTCAGCAAAGCTTCTCGGGAAAAAACTTTACTGGGGTTCATCGCCAAGAACTTGAGTAATTCAAATTCCTTATAGGTAAGATCTACGGGTTGCCCCTGCATGTGGACTTCATACCGTTCAAAATCAATCACGAGGGCTCCAAAGGAAACCCCATTCTGCACTTCAAATTTCTGCAACTTCCACAGCATAAACCGAATGCGCTGCGTTAAGCGTGGACCGGTAAGTGGCAAAATAAGGTAATCATCAAAACCCCATGAAAAATCAACCAACGTCACTTGTTTTTCTGGGATAAGAATGATCAGGGGCAAATCTGAATACTGACTTTCTTTTTTCAGCGCACGACAAAGATCACCCAAATCTTCAGACAGCTTTTCTGCATCTAATAGAATCAGGTCCACTTTTTGAGTGGCGGCATCTTCATTAAGCAGCTCTCTAGACGTCGTGGGCGCCATCAAGATTCCCGCCGAAGACAACTCCGCCTTAATGCTCTTTTTCTTCGCTAAATCATCTGAAATAAGCAGTACTTTATTCATCGTCCCTTAAGGTTATCCCGCTCGCTGCCCTGATCCATAGAGCCTACCATAATTTTTTCCCCATCGCCCAGGCATTTAACCGTGTTTCCAGCCATTGGTGATCGGCATTCGACGGTCTTTACCAAATGCTTTAGGGGTTATTTTTATGCCTATGGGCCCTTGCCGCCGCTTATATTCGGCCCGATTCACCATGCTGACAACTTTTCTCAAAACCTCCGCACTGGCAACTCCCGAAGCTTCCATATCCTCAACATCGGCATGTTGCTCAATGTGTGCCGCTAATACAGCATCCAATACTTCGTAGGGAGGCAGAGAGTCTTGGTCTTTCTGGTCTTCTGCAAGCTCAGCCGATGGCGGTCGCGTAATGATGGCTTGAGGAATGATTTCAGTATTTCTATTGCAGTATTCCGCCAAGCGATAGACCCATAACTTAGGCACATCTTTTATCACCGCAAAACCACCCGCCATATCTCCATAAAGCGTCGTGTATCCAGTGGCCATCTCGCTTTTGTTTCCGGTAGTAACCACTAACCAACCATATTGATTGGATAAGGCCATCAACAAATTGCCCCGAATACGCGCCTGAATATTCTGTTCAGCTAAACCTGAATTCGCGCGCTCATCAGGCAACGCCAAATGAGGAGCAATGCTTTGCACGCTTTTTTTATACTGCTCAAACAAATCTTGAATCGCATACTGATAATGCCGAATCCCCAGATGCTTAGCCAAATCCACCGCATCGCTCTGAGTTTCATTTGATGAAAACTCACTAGGCATTACCAACCCAACCACATGCTCTGCACCTAAGGCGTCCTTAGCAATGCAAGCGGTCACCGCCGAATCAATCCCACCAGAAACCCCTAACACCACCGTCTTAAAACCATTCTTATGAATGTAATCTTTCAAACCTAAAACCAGCGCACGGTATAATTCCGCTTCAGGACTAAGCGCTTCAACTACTCGATCCACAAGGGGCTCTTTGTCATCACTCACCGGAATATTCACACAATCATCAAATAGTACGCCACTCTTTTTGGTCTCAACATTTTCAGCTTTTATGTCTACAGGCAATATGTCCTCTTGCAAATTTTTGGCCTGAGCTAACACCGCTCCCTTTGATGATAAGACTAAGCTCGCTCCGTCAAAAACCAGCTCATCCTGTCCTCCTACCAAATTGCAATAAACCACTGCACAGTGATTGTCTCGTGCGCGCTGTTGAAACAATTCACGTCTTTCGAGCGATTTATTTTGATGATACGGACTCGCTGAGGGACATAAAATGATTTGAGCTCCGGCTTGTGCTAAATCCTGAATGGGCTGCGGCTCCCACAAATCTTCACAAATCAAAACCCCGACATTAAAAGCCCCTGCTTTAAACACACCCGATTGCTGCGCTTCTGAAAAATAGCGTTTTTCATCAAACACCCCGTAATTAGGTAAGCAGCGTTTTGCAAATCGCATCAGCACTTTTCCTTCACCCAAAAGGGCTACAGAATCTAAAAGACGGCCTTGTTCATTGATATCTACATATCCGACAAGTGCGTAGGTGTGCGTTATTTGGGGAGCTAAGGCTTCAAGTGTTTTGAGATTGGCCGCAATGAAAGCTTTATTTAATAGAAGGTCTTCGGGAGGATAGCCTGTCAATGTCAGCTCAGGAAATACAATCAAATCAGGATGATACGGCTGTGCTTTTTCTAAAAAACTCAAGACACGCGCTTTGTTCCCGTTAAGGTCACCCACAGTCGCATTCATTTGAGCCAAAACAACTCTAAACTTTTCTTGTAAATGCGACATCTACTTCTCGTTAGTTTTTAGGGAAAGGACTTCTGGACAGCAACCCCATTAGGGTTCAAACAAACATTCCACCTGTAATATGTCTTCAATTTGCGCACAAAGTGATCGCTCTAAACTGGCCTGAATGTGAGCCTGTCGATCTTGCCCAACACCCATCACCCTAAGAACGACCACCCCGGAATCAGAGACGCTTTTTAAACCAACGCGCGCACCATCTGCTTCTAGCGCTGGCCGAATGCGCTCTAAAATACGACTGATTTCATCGTGCATGGATTCAAGCTACGGAAGGCGCTTTCAAATGGGCTTTAACCGTCTTGCCAATGTCTGCAGGACTGTCGATGATAATGGCCCCTGCTTTTCGCAATGTCTCCATCTTCTCAACCGCGGTGCCTTTGCCGCCCGCAATGATGGCCCCTGCATGCCCCATGCGTTTTTCCTTTGGCGCCATACGCCCAGCAATAAATGAAAAGACGGGTTTTTTGATGTAGGCTTTAATCAATTCAGCCGCCTCATCTTCTTCGGTACCCCCAATTTCACCAATCATCACAATGGCTTCGGTTTGCTCATCTGCTTCTAGCATAGGCAAAACATCAGTAAAACCCGTACCAATCACAGGGTCCCCACCAATACCAATACAGGTCGATTGGCCAAAGCCTACTTCTGATAGCTGGTAAACAGCATCATAGGTTAGGGTGCCACTTCGTGAGAGCACGGCTACCGAACCTGGGTTGTGGATATACCCTGGCATGATCCCAATCTTACATTGGCCGGGCGTGATCAATCCTGGACAGTTGGGCCCTATCAAACGTGTTTTACTATCCGCTAGCCGATGTTTGATGCGAACCATATCCATGGTTGGCACCCCTTCGGTAATCGCAACCACCAATTCTATCTGCGCCTCAATGGCATCCATAATGGCTTGATAACAAAATTTGGCTGGCACAAAAATCACTGTTGCGTTTGCACCGGTTTCTTTTCGCGCTTCATCTACGCTATTAAAAACAGGAACTCCATGCACTTCTTGTCCGGCTTTACCAGGAGTGACCCCTCCCACAACGGCAGTACCGTACTCCAACATTTTTTCGGTATGAAAAGCCCCGGCCTGCCCAGTAATGCCCTGCACCAAAAGCTTTGTATTTTGATCAACTAGGATGCTCATGATTTGCCCTGCTGGTTAGCCACTTCAACAACTTTACGCGCGGCCTCGCCTAATTCATCCACGCTGATTAAATTCAATGCATTGGCTTGTTTTAAAATGTTTCGTCCTTCTTCTACATTAGTGCCTTGCAGTCGCACCACAATAGGGATACTGACTTGAAGTTTTTCTGTGGCTTTAAGCAACCCTTCAGCAATCCAATCGCATCGCATAATGCCACCAAAAATATTCACTAAAATGGCCTTCACTTTATCGTCACTCAAAATAATTGAGAACGCATTTGTGACCTGCTCCACATTAGCGCCACCACCGACATCTAAAAAGTTAGCAGGCTCACCACCTGAAAGCTTGATGATGTCATTGGTAGCCATGGCCAACCCCGCACCATTAACTAAACAGCCAATATTGCCCTCAAGCCCTACATAAGAAAGCCCTAATTTATTGGCCTTCAACTCTGTAGCATCTTCTTGGGTCGGGTCGCGCAAGGCTTCAATATCGTCATGACGAAACAGCGCGTTGTCATCCACGTTTACCTTGGCATCTAAAGCAATCAAACGCCCTTCCTTAGAGAGCACCAATGGATTAATTTCAATCAAAGACGCATCTGCATCTTCAAAAATTTGCCACATGGCTTTAATCGTTTTGCGTAAATCTTCTATTTGATGATCTTCTTTAAGTTCAAGCACTTTGGCCACTCGGTCAATCATGTCATCTTGAGGGCCTTCAATGATCCCAAATACTTCACTCACCACAGCATTCGGGTCTTCTGCTGCAACATCTTCAATTTCCATGCCACCCGTGCGACTCGCTAAAACAACTGGACTCGCCGAAAAACGATCAATCGTCATTGCTAAATACATTTCAACTTCGGGATTCATTCTCTTGTCTAACAAAACAGCTGTAACAGGCAAGCCTTCCGCACCTGTTTGATGCGTGACTAGAATTTTTCCAACCAAGTTTTTTGTGTGCTCAGCGGCTTCTTCTGCGCTGTGTGCAACTAATACACCACCCGCTTTACCGCGACCTCCTGCATGCAGTTGAGCCTTAACATTACACAGAAAATCCTCATTAGGACTGACCTGCTCTTTGAGGGATGCGTACAAGGTTTTTGCTTCTTCTGCCGTTTTAGCCACGACACCACGCTGAAGCGGGATACCATAAGCTGCAAACATTTGCTTAGCTTGATATTCGTGTATCTTCATGCTCTCTCACTAATGGTTGAAACTTCTATTTATACAAAAAAGGCTCAAGAAACAGCTCGCTTCATTGCGAATCTCTGTTGCTTGAGCCTAAACCCAAAATCAATCTCATACCGTTTGATTATCTGAAACAGACTCTCGTTGATCTATCGGTTTATAAGTTAAACCACGCGGTCCTGTGTACTGCGCTAAAGGACGAATCAGCCGATTGTCTGTTGTTTGTTCAATCACATGCGCAGACCAGCCTGCAATGCGTGAAAGCGCAAAAAGGGCCGTAAACAGTTCCGTAGGAATGCCTAGATGATGCAATAGCGGTGCTGAATAAAAGTCGACATTCACGTATAAAGCCTTCGCTTCCAACACCGATTTTTGTAACCGCTCGCAAATTGCTAATAGATTGTTATCACCAGCAGCTTCACTCAATTCAATGGCACAGCGCTTAAGGTGTTTTGCTCGTGGATCTTCACCTTTATATACCCGATGCCCAAACCCCATAAATCGTTGCTTCTCTCTTATGGTTTTCTCAACAAAAGAGTCCACCTTATCTGGAGACTCAATACTCAACAACATCTCCATCGCCCACCTTGCAGCGGCGCCATGCAGCGGCCCTTTTAATGTGCCGACTGCTGCTGAAATAGCAGAAAAGTAATCAGACCGCGTCCCTGTCACCACGCGACCTGCAAATGTTGAGGCATTAAAACCATGTTCCGCCAAGAGAATCAGGTACGCATCAAGGGCGTTGGTTTCAGACGCTGAAGGCTCTTTACCGTGCAGCATGTACAGGAAATTGGCCGAATAACTTAACCCCGCCTTGGGATCAACAGGCTCCTTGCCCTCCTTAATGCGCGCAATCGCTGCGACCAAGGTAGGCATTTTCCCCATCATCCGCAAAGCTTTGCGCCGTACAGCATCAATAGCTCCGTCTTCGGCTTCAGTGTCATAATGGCCGACTAAAGAAACACCGGTTCGCAAAGAAGCCATCGGATCACTGTTTTTCGGAAGCTTTTTCAAGATGTCCAGAACACCCGAATCCAGTTCTTGGCTGGCAGCTAATAATTCAGACCATTCAGCTAACTCACTTGATGTCGGAAGATTGCCTCTAAGTAAAAGATAGCTCACTTCTTCATAAGTGGAGTTCCCGATTAGCTGATCAATAGCATAACCTCGATAGATCAATTCACATTTTTGCCCATCGACCTGCGATACACTTGTTTCACTCGCAACAACACCTTCTAATCCTTTGCGAAAATCGACCTTTTTTGACTCTGTACCTGCTTCACTCATTATGCCTTTGCCTGTATATTTTCCAATGCTTTAACCATATCGCGAACTTGATCAGCGGATGCAAGCAGCTCTGCTCTTTCCTGATCTGTGATTTCTTGTTCGATGATGCGCTCGACTCCCTTTGCTCCTAATTGCGCAGGAACTCCAATACACACATCATTTAATCCATACTCACCATTGAGCTTTGCACAAACAGGAAGAATCTGCTTGGTGTCTTTTAAAATCGCTTCAGCCATCTGCACAGCACCACTAGCTGGGGCATAAAAAGCGCTACCCGTTTTGAGTAGCTTAACAATTTCAGCGCCGCCATTCTTGGCCCTATCCAACAGAGCATTGATTTCATCATCGGGAAGCAATTCAGATAAAGGCTTACCGGCAACTGTAATCGAACTCTTAATGGGAACCATCAAATCGCCATGTGACCCTAAAATCATGGCATCCACAGAACTGGGATCGACATCTAAACGCAACGCAATAAAAGTACGCAACCGCGCACTGTCCAAAACGCCGGCCATACCAAGAACGCGCTCTTGTGGCAAACCGCTCTTCTCTTGAACTAAAGCCACCATCACATCTAAGGGATTCGTGACATTCATGAAGATCGTATCGGGGGCTAACTTACCTGCTTTCTCAGCAATGGGGCCAATGATGTTGGCATTTGCTGCTAATAAATCATCGCGAGTCATTCCGGGCTTACGCGGCATGCCAGCTGTCACTATGATCAACTGACTTCCCGCCAAGTCTTCCATGTTGGTTGACCCAACAACGCGACCTTGAAACCCTTCAACAGGAGCCGATGACTGAATATCTAAAGCTTTGCCTTGGGGAACCCCATCAACAATATCAATAAGGGTAATATTTCCTAAACCTTTGAGGGCTAAAAGATGAGCAGCCGTTGCTCCGACGTTACCAGCGCCAACTACGGTAATTTTGGGAAGAGACATTTCACTCACACCTATGGTTTAATGCGTGTAGATTACAAAGACATCAAAATCATTATGGCAGCACAGTGTAACAAAGCTCTCTAAGAGCGTCAACACTCCTACTGACAAGCTGTTAGAGTTTTTTTGAACTCAAAATTGCCGACTCAATTTTGCTTAATATTTTATTGACCCTCTCCGCCCTCTAAGTTAGCATACCGATAGCGTAATATAGGAGAATTCTAAGTCGATCTTTACCAGGAATCCTTTCATTTCTGACCTGGTACAACCTACGGGACGGTGCTTGCACATATGTCGAATCGGCATCCTCGGCATCTCTTAAAATCCGTAAATGCTTGGGCTAAAAGAGCCTACAAAACTCTTCAAAGCCCAATACCTGAAGCGCTCCATGAGCTCTTCCTGCGGAAGCTTCAGAATAAAAAAATCACCTCTGATCAGAAAAATCACCCTTCTTTGCTGCAAGAACTGCGACTGCATCAAGAATCGCTATCAAATCATGAAATAAAAGCACCTTCGACGGAAAAAGACAGTCTCCCTTCATCTAAAGAAGCGCCAGAGGAGACCCCTTCTGCTGAGCCCTCTGTTCCTCAACGAACAGAAAAAGACATCCGTCCCTCAGAAGTGCCTCCATCTATTTCGCAGCTAAAATTTGAAAGACACCCAGACATCCCAGCTGAAACCAAAAAACGCAAAAAGGCTTCAGTTCTGGCCTCTTTCAAAAAAGCAGCCCTTTCGTTGAAGCAGCAGAGTCAAACGCACGCAAAGCGAACGTTAAAATATTTACGTCAATATAAGGAAGACGCCTCTCTGCCGCCATCCCTTAAACAGAGAAGCCCTTACCCTCGCAGCTTTGACAAGAACATAACCCCTCAAACACAGAAATCCTTTGAGAACACAGAAACAGCCATACAGAGCCAGCAATCACAGGCCACCATAACGCTGAGCCCTGCAGAAATGCCTGCGTCTTTAAAAAAACAGGTGCGCCGAAAAAGAGCGGGAAGCACAACGCCTCCTACGTATTCCTCTCTGATCAAAGGACTTAATCAAGGTATCCAAAAGTTCATATCGACAAAGGTCTCGCCACTCTTCAAGCGTAAGAGCAAATCAACACCGATAAAGACGCCTCCAGTCACACCGACAACGACAGAAGCCTCATCAACCCCTTCATCTCCAGAGCCTGGAAATGACCGCGATAAGCGTTGGCAACTGTTTATGCGTAAGGTACGCAAAAAGGCCGCTGATAAGCAAGCCTCAGCAGACGAGTCCGCCAAAGAGAGCCCACAAGACAAGATTAAGAAAAAAATCACTTTCAAATTGCCTAAGTTCAAGCTGCCGTCTTTGCCTAAAAAAGCAAAGAAGACGCCCGAGAAAAAATTACCCCTACCGACACCCGTGGCAACTCCACAATCAAGCACCGAAAAGAGCATCGAGCCTAAACAAACCGCTCAGACAGAAAAACAAGAACAAGTGACACCTCAAAAACCAGCGCCTTTTCAAGTACCCCCTCTACCCCCAAGCTCTTTAAACAAACCAGAGGAAAAACAAGAAAAACCTTCTGTTCAAGAAGCTTTAAAATCGTTTCAGGCTCAAAAAAAGACCTCCATAGAAAAAGACGTTAAAGCCAAGCCTAAGAAAAAGTTTTCACTGCCTAAACTCAGTTTCAAGAAGAAAGCGAAACCACCGACGCAAAAATTGCCAGGCTCCGTAGAAGAAATCATCAATCAAGAGCCTGCATTCAAACCTAAAAAAACGCTCAAACCGGCATGGCTTAAGGCGCCAAACAAAAAACCTGCTGCAGCAAAAACCAAACCAAAGAAAACCCCAAAACCTGTCATTAAAAAACAGCCGAAACTGAAAACAGGATTTCACCCCTTCAGACAAAAGTTTGCTATCGGCATAGATATTGGGAACACGCATATACGCTGGGCACAGCTAGGACGCCAGGGGAATAAAAATGTCATCATCCAATTAGGGCAAGAACCTCTGCCTTATCCTCGGGTGAAAGGCATTGATCCCTTAGGCAAAATCCTAAAAACAACGGCTAAGCTGAATCACTTAAAGGGGCCTGTCGTCATGGCCTTGCCTGCTCAGGAAGCCACTTTCCGCTTACTGAATATGCCTGTACTCCCGGCGAGTGAAATGATTGAAGCCATCCGATGGCAATTAGAACCAGAGCTCCCTCCTCACATTGCCTATGACGAATTGGTCGTCGACTACCGCATTATTGGGGATGACAGTGAGCAATGGAAAGCACGCATCCTTATCGCCACTGTACCCAAACAGGCAGTTGAAACTCGACTCAAATTAGCCGAAGAAGCAGGATTAAAACCCATCGCATTGGACCTAGAGCCCTTTGCTAATGAACTCACCCTTACATGGAAAGACCAGCTTTCTAAATCAGGCAAACAGTTATTGATCCAACTAGGCGCCGAGAATGCTTCTTTTTCTGTGGCCGTTGACGGTCAAATCATTTACTGCCGCTCAACGCGTCTCAATGGTGAGCAATTGACTAAAGCCATTTCTGAAGCCACACAAACCAATAGAGACCAAGCAGAACAGCTCAAACAAACCTACGGACTCACCTACTTCCATGGCTTAGACATACAGAACAAACCACCAGAGTCCCCACAGGCTGTCGCTGTGGCACAAGCACTTGCCCTGCAATTAGACCGCGCGCTTATTGAGTTCATGCAGTCTTTTCAAGGGTTTGCCTCTGAAGCCACTCACAACAAAATTGATTCCTTCAATCAAGTATGGGTCGCAGGGAATGGGGCTAATTTGCCTGGGCTAAATGCATGGCTACAACAACGACTCTCTGTCCCGACTCATCGGGTGAATCCTTTGGCAAATGAGCCAACGCCTATCCTTGGTGTCGGCACAAAATCTACCGAAGAGCTTTCAAGTGCTTTTTCAATTGCATTAGGCCTAGCTCTTCGGGAAAGCATCGTTCCTGAAAACCTCAGTAAAGCCAAGCGCTACAATTTCATTCCTTCCAAAAAATCAGCTACGCATAGAGGTTCTATAGCTGGGAATCGACTGACAAAATTAGCCAAGCCCGTAATGGCCGTGGCTGTTGCTGCGATTTTATTCATTGGAACAACGCAAGCGCTACGCCAAGTCTCTTTAATGCGTAATATGAAAAAGGATATTAAACAAACCCTTCGGGTTAAAGAGCAACTGGCTATGCAAGCCTCTCAACTCAGAACAGAACTAGAATCTCAACACACACAAATTTTAGCGGAGAAAGATTTTCTTGAAGAACGTCATCGAAGATTGCTGCGAGCACAACAGAATCCCGTGCCCCTTTCTATGGTCCTAGAAAAACTAGGCTCATTTGTCCCTAAAGATGTGTGGATTACTAAGCTCACCTTTAATGGGGACTCTCTCAAAATTGCAGGGGCATCCAAAACAACGACCGCCGTTTCCTTGCTAATGAATCAGCTTGAGCTTTCTAAGCAGTTTCGCAACACCACCTTTTCCTACACTCAAAGAGCAGAAGAGAAGGACAACAAGGAAGAAACACGCGCTATATCCACATTCACTTTTGAAATATCGACAACACCGGTCTTAGCCTATTCTCGAGGAGCCCAATCATGAAAAAGGCTCTACAGGAAAAATGGTCACGCTTATCTAATGGAGAACGGATAGGCTTAATGGCTTTATTTTTCGTGGCTAGCGTCACCATTGTTTACCGTGCTATCTATTTCCCTCAAGCACAGCAATTACAGGATATACGGAAACAATCCGCCGCCTTACAAAAAGACATCCTTGCTTACAATACAGAGCTGCAGCAGTTGGAAAAACAATCCAAAGAAACTGCCATTAAGCGCGACAGCCTGGATCTGATTCGGAGTGAAGTGGAGCGACTTGAAGCCGACATGATCACTTCTCGCGAATTAGGGGATCTGCTAGGGGAGCTATCAAAAAGTGGGGACGGATTGGAAATGAAGTTTGAAACCATCAAACAGAACTTAAAATCCAGCAACGATGACCCCAAGAATACGGACACAGAGGTGTCTATAGATGTTGTGGTGCACTCTCCCTACGAAGATCTGGTGAATTATTTGCGTAGGATTGAACGATTATCGAGCTTTTTAAGGATCACACGCTTTGAGGTTTTCGAGCCGGCAGAGCCCCAAGGCCCTATCGCTACAACAAAACTCACATTACTCACACCATTAAGACAGTCTTATACCGAAGGAGCTTTGAGTTCTGCAAAGATCAAACCACTGCCTGATAAGGTCGAAGTAAAAGAAAGCTTGTTCTTTACAGCTAAACCTAAGAAACTGATAGAGAAGAAATTTGCAAATATTGCGGTAACAGGAATTACTGTACAAGGAGCTAATAGTACCGCTATAGTTAACGGCGAGGTTATGCGTGTAGGTGACCAGCTAGGTAAATTGCAAATTAAGGACATTACCCATGGTGGTGTGCGCATCTCTGACGGTATAGATGAGCATGTCTTACAAATGAGTTGGGGCCAATAATCAAAGGACACTCTGACGTATGAATAAACGATGTCAACTTGCGCTGCTAAGCGTTTTTCTATTAGCCAATCCACTGGCTAGTGCGCAGGAACAAAAGATTATGTCCACTACTGGGACCATGGATGACCAGTTAGTAACCTTAGACTACCGCGATGCAGACCTATCCAATGTCCTGCGGTCTTTGTCTTATTCGTATGCCTTGAATCTGGTCACGTCCACTGACGTCAAAGGTAAAGTCACCATCAACCTTCAGGATGTCACTGTAGATGAAGCTTTAGATGCCTTGCTCTCTGCAAATAACCTCACGTTCACACGCAAAGGCAATATCATTTACATTAACCCAGCTCAAACAAAAGAAGAAAAGCAATCCACCGTTAATAAAATGGTTCGCCTAAACTACACACAGCCTGCTGATGCTCAAAATTTGATCCGTAAAGTGCTCTCAGAAATTGGCGATATCCGCATAGACGATACTACAAGTACTCTGGTCATTACTGACTACCAAGAAAACATTGATATCGTTATGGATCTATTGAAGGACATAGACACCCCTCCACAACAAGTTCTGATTGAAGCTAAAATTGTCGATATCACTTCGAATGATCTTCGGAATATGGGGCTGACCTTTAGCAACACTTACGCCCCAGCAGGTAAAGATGGCGGTCTTTTTGATCGTAATGTGTCTCGTCAAGAAACCTTGCAATCCACTTACCGGTTAGCAGGTAGCTCTACGACACTGAGTGGAGGCCAACTCACTTTAGACACCTTAACCTTAAAGGGACTCACTTTAACCTCAACATTAGATGCTTTGATTCAAGACCAAAAAGCTCACCTGCTAGCAAGCCCATCTATTGCCGTGATGAACAATCAGGAAGCCCGAATCATTATCGGTGAGAAAGTGCCTTTTAAAGAAAGAACACAAACCACCACAGGGACCACAGAAACCACCAAGTTCATCGATGTAGGAACCACCTTGCGTGTGACCCCTTCAATTAACACGGATCGTTACATCACGATGTACATTCACCCTGAGGTGAGCTCTGTAAACGCCTTATTAGATGCCGGCCCTAGAATCACTACACGGGAAGCAGACACCACCGTGCGCATTCGCGAAGGAGAAACGGTTGTGATTGCTGGATTGATCCGTCAGGAAGACAATCAGACGCGCTCTGAAATCCCTTTTCTTGGACAAATACCCGTTGTTAAACACCTTTTCTCCAGTCGCAGTAAAGATGAAACACAGACTGAATTGGCCGTCTTTATCACTCCAAGTATTCTGCACTCACAAGAAGAGCTTTCACGCTTAACGGCCGAGCACCGCCACAAGATTGAAGGCGACGTGATTGCCCCAACTAGCACAGAACAAGGGTTAGTCTTCACTCTTTTTGACACCGCGAACAAGCTCGAGGAAGGCACGAATCTCGTTAGCCGACGAAAACCAGAATGGTATCGTTTAAAACAGGCGCTCGCCATCTATGAGAATATCGCTTATGACTTTCCACAAAGCCCAGAAGCCCCTGAATGCCTTTGGCGTGCCTCTTTATTACGCTACAACTACTTTGTTGACCCTGTAGGAGCAGTAGAAAACATCAACACATTGCTAGACCGTTACCACAAGAGCCCTCAAACGGTTAAAGCGCTGGGTCTCCTTAAAGAAATTGAAGAGACTATGGAGCGTTCAGGAACGATCAGCGCACTGAACCGAGAACAATAATCACCTCGGTGACTGAATATGCCTGAGTTTACTTACCAAGCTCGTAATGCAGATGGGGAGTTAATCTCCGGCCAATTAGAAGGTCCTGATTCGCGCTCTGTAGCCACCGCACTCGTCCGCCAAGGGTATCACCCTGTTCGCATTGAAAGCAAATCCACCTCCCTTTCATTAACCAAGAAAATCGGGTGGAAAAGCACTCGCGTGAACCATCAAGAAATCCTCATCCTTTTCCGTGAACTGACCTCATTATTGCGCGCTGGGATTTCTTTATCAGACGCCTTAGATACAGCAGCCAAACAATCTGGATCAGAATCCTTGGAGAAAATTTTGCGCAGTGTGACTGGACGCGTACACGGGGGTTCTAGTTTTTCTGAAGCACTTTCTGCTTACCCCAGTATTTTTCCTGAACTTTACATCAGCATGATTAAAGTGGGAGAAACAGCGGGAATCTTAGACCAAGTTCTAGAACGCCTTGCGGTTTTAGGCACTCAGGAGATGGAAACGCGCTCACGATTGCGCTCTGCATTGGTTTATCCTTTAGTTTTGATCAGCTTTGCTTTGTTGGTGGTTAATGGTTTGCTTATTGGTGTGTTGCCTAAATTTGTTTCTATCTTTCAAGCTTCGCAAATCCAACTGCCTATGCCTACAAGAGTATTACTTGCTTGCAGCAACGTTGTTCAACACCATTGGTGGGCCCTGCTCATTGGGCTCGTTTTACTCGTCATCGGTATTCAACGCTACTACACAACAAAATCCGGGCGTTGGGCCATTGACACCTTGTTACTTAAAGTGCCGATCACTGGAGATCTGTATCAGAAAATTTTGATCACACGTTTCACTCGTACTTTGGGGAGCATGCTAAAAACCGGTGTCCCCATGCTCGAAGCTATTTCGGTATCCGAAAAAACGCTCAACAACGTCGTTTTTCAACGAGCTATACAGCGCACTTATTCCGCTGTATCCGAAGGAAAGAGCTTTGCAGAAACCCTGGCCTCAAGTAATTTATTTCCTCATATGGTGATTCAACTTGTGACTGTTGGCGAAAAAACAGGGCAATTGGATGCAATGCTTCAAGAATCTGCGGCCTTCTATGAGCCTGAAATTGAAATGAATATCCGCAACTTCACCACTTTATTAGAACCTGTTCTTTTGCTTACGATGGGTATTGTCGTCGGATTTATTGCTTTATCTGTACTCTTGCCTATCTTCCAACTCATTCATGTTTTCAGACGTTAACGAATAGGAGTTCACCATGCGTAACAATTCTCGCGCTTTTACCTTACTTGAATTACTTATTGTCATTTCCATCATTGCCATTCTGGCCGCTGCGATCATCCCTAACTTTGTGGGATTTGATTCAGAAGCACGGGTTGCCACTTCACAGACAAACCTCAATACATTGCGTACTCGGGTGACACTTTTTAGAGCAAAAGAAAACCGCTATCCTGACACGCTCAACGAGTTGTTAGAAACTACCTACGATGACATGGGGATTGAGCGCCCTTATTTGGATTTACTGCCTACAGAGCTCATGTCTGATAAAACAGGAAACAACTCTGTTGAAAATCGCAAAACAACCGATGAGCCCAAAAATGATGGTGGATGGACTTACCTGACTGATCGCGCGCACGTCATTATTGATATGACTGATGAATTGGATTCGAAATGGGGAAGTTATGAAGGCGAAACCCCCTCAGAGTGGTAGGTCTAAAAAACCTAGAGGAGCTATCTTAATTGGGGTATTAATCATCTTGCTGACGATTACCCTATTAGGCTCCACTTTGGCTTCTTTCTTCATCTCTGTAACCACCATTGCCGACATTGAGTTGGCTCGCGCTCAATCCCTCTACCTAGCTGAAGGCGGCATTGCTCGCGCGCTGTATGAACTGCATCAAGCCAGTATTCTTGGAACCACTACCGCGACAAGTTATGACAATGTGCCCCTAGGACCTGGCACTTACAGCGTGACCCATGATATTTACTCAGGAGTCATCACTTCCATTGGTAAATCTCAAGGTGTAGAAAGAGTCATTCAAATCAAATACCGGTTATTTTAATGAGGCGCCATTCTTTACCTCAGCGCAAATTCCACTCGGGTTTTACTTATGTTGAAATTCTGGTGACATTGTCTATTGTCGGACTCTTGTTTGTACCCATGATGCAAATGTTCACTCACGCTATGGCAGCAACAAATGAGTCCCGGGATATCACCACTGCAGTGAGTCTTGCTCGATGGCAAATTGAAAGGCTCAAAAATCTGTCTAATGATTTAGAAAACATCACCATTTTGGCGGGAACGATGTGGCCGCCCCCTGAAGAACCTCCTTTAGAGCTCAACGATCAGTTTTGGCGTATTGATCATTTTATCAATGAGGCCTCCAAACCGGTTGAAGTAAGAGTGTCTGTTCGTCGCGATGGGGAAACCAAATCCTTAGCAGAACTCTATACACTCATTGCAGAAACAAGTTGGATACAACCCAAATGATTTTGCATCCTAGTCGCTTAACGCAGCGATCTGCCTATACCTTAGTAGAACTGATGGTGGCTATCAGCCTTTCAGGCATCATTCTTGGGGCTGTATATTTCAGTTTAGCAGCGGCTATGGAAAGTTGGCGTTATTCAAAAGATGAGCTTGCCTTACAGAAAGTGTTAGGCGGGACTATGGATGTCTTAC